>JAOPYU010000032.1 GCA_025964455.1 Thermoleophilia bacterium
GCCGGCCTACGAGCAGATCATGAAGGCGTCGCACAGCTTCAACCTGCTCGATGCGCGCGGCGCGATCAGCGTGACGGACCGCACGAGCTACATCCAGCGCGTCCGCACGCTCGCACGTGACACGTGCGAGATGTACCTCGCCCAGCAACTCGACTCCGCCGCGGACGCCCCGCACGCCCAGGAGCTCTCCAATGCCTGACGACACCATCACCCGCAACGCCCGGACCCTGCTGTGGGAGGTCGGCTGCGAGGAGCTCCCCGCGTGGGCCTGCGTCGCGATCGAGCGGCAGGTCGGCGGGCTCGTACTGGACGCCATCACCGAGTCGGGTCTCGCGGTCTCCGGCGCAACGCCCGTCGTGTGGGTCGGACCGCGCCGGTTCAGCATCCTCCTGGAGACGCTGGGGGAGCGGCCCGCCGTCAACGAGACGCTGTCGGGCCCGCCCGTGAAGATTGCATTTGAAGGCGGGGATCCGAGCGCGGCGCCCTCCAAGGCCGGCGTCGGGTTCGCCCGCAAGGCCGGCGTGGAGGTCGCTGAACTGCAGGTCAACTCCGACACCGGGGTGACGTTCGTGGAGCGCACCGTGCCGAGCGCCGCGATCGAGGAGCTGTGGCCCGCGCTCGCCGACCAGATTCTCGGCAAGCTGCAGTTCGCCAAGCCGATGCGTTGGGGCACCAGCCCGTGGCGATTCGTGCGACCCATCCGCTGGATGGTGACCATGCACGACGAGCGCGTCATCAGCTACGACTGCTGGGGCGTGACGAGCGGGCGCACCACGCGCACGCATCGGTTCCTCGGCGACGCACGCGAGGTGCAGCTGGCCACGGCCGACCTGTACGCCACCACGCTGCGCGATGCCAACGTGATCGTCGACCACGAGCTGCGCCGC
Organism: Thermoleophilia bacterium; assembly: GCA_025964455.1. Next base: position 888 of record JAOPYU010000032.1, read on the forward strand.
ACGGTCATCGTGCAGGGGCTCGAGGCCGCGGCCGCGGAGCTCGGCGGCAGCTGGAACGACCCCGGCAACGTGCTCCGCGAGGTCGTCCACCTGGTCGAGAAGCCGACGGTGCTGACGGGCAGGTTCGACGAGCGGTACCTGGAGCTGCCCGAGCGCGTGCTCGTGACCGCCATGCAGTCGCACCAGCGCTACTTCCCGGTCGCCACGGCCGACGGATCGCTCGCACCCGCCTTCCTGACCGTCATGAACGCCGCGCCCTCGGCGACGGCATCGATCCTGCCGGGCTACGAGCGCGTGCTCGCCGGGCGACTCGACGACGCGGTCTTCAGCTTCGAGCGCGACCGTGCCCGTGGGCTGGACGACATGGCGACGGACGAAAGCCTCGGCGCCGTGGTGTTCCACGCCAAGGCCGGATCGCTCGCCGAGCGGCGCGACCGCATCACGGCCGTGGCGAAGGAGATCGGGCGCCAGCTCGGGCTCGACGCTCGGCAGGTCTCGGATGCCGCGCGTCTCGCCAAGGCCGACCAGGTCAGCGGCGTCGTGCAGGAGTTCGCCGACCTCGAAGGCTTCGCCGGTTCGCTCTACGCCGCGGCCAATGGCTACGGCGATGACGTGTGCCGAGCGATCGACCAGCAGTTCCTGCCGCGCGGCCTGGATTCACAGCTGCCCGACGCGGGCGTGCCTGCGGCCCTCGCGCTCGCCGACAAGCTCGAACTGCTCGTGACGATGTTCGCGATCGGCGAGCAGCCGACCGGAAGCCGGGACCCGCACGGCCTGCGCCGCGCTGCGATCGGCGTCGCCCGCATCGTGCTCGAGCACGACCTCGCCATCGATCTGCAGGCGGCGCTCGCCGCCGCCGGTGCGGCGATCGACGACCAGGGTCACGGCACCGTCGACGGCGAGCTGCTCGGCTCGGTCCACGACTTCGTGATCGATCGCGTCGAGAAGCGCCTCGCCGATGACGGCGTGCGCGTCGATGCGGTGCGCGCCGCGCGCGCGGCCGACCTGCCCCTGCTGCAGCACCTGGACGAGCTCGCCCGCGCCATCGACGTCGAGGTGAAGGGCGGCGAGCCGCACTTCGAGCAGATCATCGAGGCGCAGGACCGCTCCCGAAAGCTGATCGACAAGGCCGGTGGGATCGCCGACGGCGCGATCGACGAATCGGCCTTCGAGAACGCCAGCGAGCGTGACCTGCACCAGTGGCTGTCAGGGCATGCGTCCGAGGTCGCGGTCGCGATCGCCGATCGTCGCTTCGGTGACGCGGTCAATGCCGCGGCGAGCCTCGGCCCGCTCGTCGACGCGTTCTTCTCCAAGGAGCAGGGCGTGATGATCATGAGCGATGACGACGTGGTGCGGACCAACCGCCTCCGCCTGCTCGCCGGCGTGATCGAGGCCACGGCCCCGCTCGGCGACCTCTCGCAGCTGCAGGTCTGACAGCGCGGTCGGGTCGTCAGGCCCGGGCGATGAACGTGCCCATCATGGCGAGCGAGTGTGGACTGCAGATGTAGCCGTACTTGCCGACCCGGAAGGTGACCTTCCACGTGCGGGTCACGACCTCAGGGACGGTCGTGGTGCGCAGCACGCCGGGCCCGGCCAGCCGGAAGTTGTGCGCGCTCGAGCGATCGCGGACGACGATCGTGTACGCGACTCCGGCGCGCACGCTCGTGACCTTCCGACCCGCAGCGGTCTTGAGGCTGATGTCGTAGCCGGGCCCCACGGTGCCGTACAGGGTCGTGGCGCCGGCGCCCGCAGGCAGGGCGACGAGCAGGGCGCACGCGACGAGGGCGGCGCGGATGAGGGACGTTCGGCGTGGTCGCATGCAGGTCGGTACGCGCGCGGGGGTCGATCGGGTTCGGGCGAGGAATGTGGGCACGCCTACAAACTCCGCGACCCTGCCGTGGTTCGCTGGTCCTGCAGCGGGTGGAGCATCCGCGCGACGAGGGGAATGCGACGTGCGGATCGACGATGGTGCTGGTGCTCCGAAGCCGGCCGCGAAGCCAACTCCCGCGCCGGCACCGGACCAGTCGCCCGCCTCGACCCCGGTACGCGCGGATGCGCCCACGAGCCGAGCGGACGCACAGGGCAAGCAGGGTGCAGGCGCGATCGGCGCCCGCCCCGTCAAGCCAGCCCGACCCGCTGACGGTCCCAGCGGGGCCCTGCCGGTGACGGTCCGCGGCGACCGCGCCAATGGAGCCGACCCGGCAACGCCGAAGCCCGCGGAGCTGCGCCGCGGCCAGGACGGCCTGGATGCGCGCGCACGAGATGCACGCGAGCGGGTCAAGCCCGGCGGGATCGACCCCGCCTACGATCGTGAGCAGGCCGAGATCCGGG
>JAOPYU010000061.1 GCA_025964455.1 Thermoleophilia bacterium
CCTAGAACCCGGAGGTCTCGGTCGCGGCAGGCGCGCCGGTTCCGATGCCGGGCGCGTCGTCGCTCGTCTGGCCGCTCGTCTGGTCGCTCGGAGCGACCTGCGAGGCGGAGCTGTCGAGCGGCTGACCTGTCGTCGGATCGAACATCTGGTCGGTGGCAACGGCCCCTGGCTGGTCGCCCGGCACCGTCGCGGCCCCCGTTGCGAGCTGTTCGCCCGTCACCGGGTCGATGCCGGGCTGGGTCGTCTGCTGCGCCGGGGTCGTGGCACCGGCCTGGCCCGGGCACGCCGCCGTGGAGGAGGTCGGTGCCGCGCCGGTGGTGGTCGTCGCAGCGGGCTGCATGGCGAGGCCGGTCGCGGGATCGACCGCGGCTCCGGTCCCGGTCATCGTCCCGGTTGCGGGGTCGACGGCGGATCCGGGCACGGCGGCAGCGGCCTGGGCCGCGCACTCGGCGGCGCGCTTGGCGCGTGCGCGATCCTTGATCTCCGCCATGTCGTTGCCAACCCAGATCGCGGTGGCCGTCATGGCGATGAACAGGCCGAGCCCTGCGAACATCATCGCCTTGAGATTCATGCGGGCGCTATCGGCACGGGCCTGCCGGACCTGTAGCGTCATCGAACTGTCGCCGGTGCCAGCTTCCAGCACGTTTGGACCAGCCCCGCTGCGTCAAGGATGCCGGCATGCGCATCTCGTTCCGATCCCAGCTCTCCACGTCCATCCTCGTCCTGTTCGCGGTGGCACTGCTCGTCGTCGGATGCGGTGGCGGGGACACCAAGAAGTCATCGGGCTCCGATGACGACTCCGGCAGCGAGGCGACGTCGGTGGATGACGGCGTCGCATCGCGCGACGGCAAGTACGACGCGCCCCCCACGCTCAAGCTCGATCCGAAGCGCCCGTACGTGGTCACCCTCGAGACGACCGAGGGGAGCTTCGACATCAAGGTCGACCCGAAGCGGGCGCCGATCGCCGCCGCCAACTTCGTCTTCCTCGTGCAGGAGGGCTACTACGACGGCATCGGGTTCCACCGGGTCATCAAGAACTTCATGGTCCAGGGCGGGGACCCCACCGGAACCGGCATGGGTGGCCCCGGCTACACGCTCAAGGACGACCCCATCACGGGTACCTACGCGCGGGGCACCGTGGCCATGGCGAATGCTGGACCGAACACCGGCGGCAGCCAGTTCTTCATCGTCCAGGGACCGGATGGCGAGCAGCTGCCCAAGCAGTACGTCGCCTTCGGCACGGTCGACGCTGCGGGCATGAAGGTCGTCGACGCGATCGCCAACGTCGAGGTCGAGATGGCCAACGACCCGGTCCCGTCGGCCCCGGTCGAGCCCGTGACAATCACCAAGGCCACGCTCAAGTAGACCACGCGCACCAGCACCGCGCGTCACGCCGTGGCGGCCTCGTCACCATCGGTGCGGTGGCGCATCAGCGACGTCGGGGCGTAGAGCCGCACGCGGTCGCGGCGCCCCTTCACCTCGATGCTGTCGAGGCGCATGAGCTGGCGCTGCAGGCTCGTGGGCAGGGCGAGGAACGTGCCTTCGTCCAGGAGCGCTGGCGAGTCGAAGCTGCGGGTTGCCTGCTCGAGGCGCGCGGCGAGGTTCACCACGTCGCCGATGGCGGTGTAGGCGAGCCGGTCGCGGTGGCCGAGGTCGCCGACCATGGCGGGCCCCGTCGCGATCCCAATGCCCACGTCGAGGCGCACCGACCGCTGGGCCTCCCGGCGCAGGTTGAACTCGCGGATGCGCATGAGCAGGCGCGGCACCGACTGCACGGCGCGCAGGGCGTGGTCGGGCTGGTGCCCCGGGGCGCCCCAGAACGCCATGAGCCCGTCGCCCGTGAACTTGTCGATCGTGCCGTCGGTGGCGAGGATCGAATCGGCCAGCTCGCCGAGCAGCGTGTTGAGCTCGGCGAACACCTCGCGCGGCTGCTGGCGCTCGGACCAGCTGGTGAAGCCGCGGATGTCCAGGAACATGACGGTGATCTCGCGTTGTTCGCCGCCGCCGCCCGTCCGTGGCGCGCCAGCGGAAGCGGTACCGTCATCGGCCAGGATCTCGTCAGCGACGTGCTTGGGAACGTAGCGATGGAAGGCGTCGAGCAGCTCGCCCGTGGCGCGGGTGCTGCGGTACTGGTCGTGCTGGACCCGGTGCACACGCCAGGCGAGCAGCTGCCCCCCGATCACCGCGAGCAGGGCCAGCGGTGGTGAGCCGAGGAAGGGCGCGACGACCGAGACGGTCGCGATCGGGAGCCCCACATCGAGCGCGAGCACGCTCGTGGCCGGCAGCTCCCTGAGCGTCGCGAGACCCGACCCGGGCAGGCGCGATTCCTCGAGCAGCAGGTCGCCGACGACGAGCAGGGTCGCTCGCACGAGCGCGGCGACCGCGACCGCGACCACCAGCTCGCGGGGCCCCGGGACGAGACCATCGAACGTGGCGTGGGCTGCGAGGCTGGCACAACCGGTGGCGAGCGTTCGGCTCGAGAGCGCGAAGGTCCGTTCCAGGCGCGACCCGTCCCGCCGCAGGGCCGGCAGGGCTGCCACGCCGCCGAGCAGGGCAGCCCACGGGGGAGCGGCGACGACGGCGATGAGCACGTGGAAGCCGAGGTCGGGGGAGGTGACGAGGCGGCGGGCGCCGCGGCGGTATTCGAACCGGATACGCCCGAACCCGACCGCGAGCACGGCGCATCCCGCGAGGATGGCGAGCGCCCGCGGGGTCGGCAGCGCGGCGTCGTCGACGATCGATGCGAGCACGCCGAGCGTCGCCACCATCCAGGAGGCGCAGGCGAGGAGCGTCAGGATCTGCCAGGCACGGAGCCGCACGCCCCGCACATCGGCAGGCGCGGGAGCCCGCTTGAGCCGGTGCTCGGACCACCTTTTTCGGGTCGGAGTTGCGCGCCCGGAATTCGGCGCTACAGTGTTCTCTACAACCCGGCCACGACGTCCGCGCTCCACGCGCGATCGGCAGCGACCACGCCTGAGGGCGGACGGGTCGGGAGCAGTCCGAGTATGGAGGTGATCAGGTTGATTGCAAGTCGTACCACGGGGCTGCTCCCCCGCTGAAATTCGCTGATTCGGCGACGCGCTCGCCGTCTCAACGCTGCCCATGCGGAGGACGTCGTCCTCCTCGCAGCGGTCGAGACTGACCGTGGCGGAGGCGATGGCTCGCGAAGGTTCCACCATCGTGCTCCGTGTGGGAGCAGCCCAACTACCGGCGTCATTCCAACGCCACCCAACTGACAACTACCACGAGGGGCGAGCCGTCGCGAGCGGCTCGTCCCTCGACCTTTCAGGGCCAATGCGCCGTCGCGGGCGCAACGCGGCGTCTCGTGCCGGCGAGACCAGTGCACGATGCAGCTCTCGCGCCCCATCCTGTCCATCTGGCGTTCCACGCCGTGGGTGGCCGCGACGCCGGTCGACGACCGCACCATCGGCGGCATCCTGCGCGACGAGGTCCAGGTGGAGTTCCGCGGCACCGGCAGGATGTCGGAGCGCGAGCTCGTGCCGCTGACGCCGGCCGCACGTGAACTGCTCCACGGCCCGGAGCGCGTGGCCGCGCAGCGCGCCCTCCGCGGTGTGCTCGCCACGCTCGACGGGCGCGAAGGCGCATCGAACCTGCGCGGCATCTCCCTCTCGAGCGACCAGTCGTCGTTCGCCGCCAACCTGCTCATGAGCAACACCGAGGCCGGCTTCGTCGACGATGCGGTGCGCGCCGGAGACCGTGCAGGATTCGAGCGGGCGATGGTCTCGCTCATCCCCAGCGTGCAGGTGGCCAAGGCGCAGAACACCGGGTGGATCGACCTCGGCCCACGCGTGAGCTCCATGCTGCGCGACGTCATCGGTCGCGGGCCCGACGCCGGGCGTGACGCGGCGAACGAGGTGTCGCTGACGCTGCTGCACGAGCTGCAGCACTCGGTCACGGCGCCCGACCCGCGCACGATCGACGACCGGCATGTCTGGCTCGAGGAGGGCATCGCCGAGACGCTCGCGTGGTGGCCCGGAGCTGCCGGAGCGATGCGCGACCGCCTGGGCGTTCCGACGCGGCCGGGCGAGGTCATCGATCCCTTCAGCGCGCCGCCGGATTCGGTCGCGAGCGCGGAATACCGCGGGCGTCACCGGACGGTGCAGGGACTGCTCGGACTCGCGGGCATCGAGCCATATGACAGGGCCGGTGCGATCGATCCCACGGCGTCCGCGCGGGCGACGGCGCTGCTGCAGGGGGACGGGATCGAGCGCGTCCCGCGGAACCTGTCACGCGCGATCATCCGCGAGCACCGGTTGGATCCCGCGCTGGAGCCCACGGTTCGCGGCCTGATCCTGGACACGGCCGGCGATCCGTCGTCGGTGGATGCCCTCGCCGAGCTGCTCGGCATTCCGACTGCCTGACCGCTGCGTCAGGTGCGCGGACCGCACGCGTCGATGACCTGCGGCCATGCCAGCCACGGCGCGTCGGCGGGCTCGACCGGCGACCCGGCCTCGTCGTAGACCACGTGGTCGGTGACCGTGCCGGGCGGGCAGGCGGGATCCACGTAAGCGGTCATCATCCCGCGTCGCTCGAGCAGGCGGCCGTTGTCGGGGTCGAGCAGGTACTGCTCGCGAAGGCCGCTCATTGGGTCGAGGTGACCGATCACGACCGCATCGCGACCGAGCAGGTCGGTCCCGGCGAGCGCGGGCTCGAGCCCGGTCATGCCACCGACCGACCGCAGCATCGCCGACCGCACCTCCACGTCGACTGCTGGCTGCACCACCCAGTGCATCGCGAGGTGGAAGGCGATGCGGTCGGTCGGATCGCTGCCTGCGACGTCGACGGCGGCTGCCCGGAGCTGCGCACGGAGCGCGAGCGGATCGCGCGGTGCGCCGGCGACGAACGAGCCAGACGCGGGGGAGAGCCCACCATCGGTCCCCGGCATCGGACCCTCGGCGAGCGCCTCTCGATCGTCACCGGAGCTGCGCAGGTCCACCACGCCGTTCGCGCCGGATCGCGCGGACGATGTCGCAGCCGCGTCGTCACCGAACAGCGACGTCGCGGTCGCCTCGATGAGGCTGGTGCCGGCCTGCGTGGTCCCGGTGCCGCCGGTCAGCACACCAGTCGGCCCGCCGTCGCTGGCGACAGCCACCACCGCGGCGACCGCGAGCGCGGATGTAGCCGCGAGCGCGGGACGCAGCAGCCCGTCGCGCCAGCGACGCCTCGGACGTCCCGTCGCGCCGGACCGACCACGCGCCGCCTCGGACTCCTCGTTGAGGATCGCCTGCCACACGCGCTCCTCGATGCGAGCCTGCAGCCCGTCGTCGGGGACCGCGTCCGCAGCGCGGAACTGTCGCAATGCCCAGAGGTCGGGGTCATCCACTGTGGGCCTCCCGGATCGTGCGCGCTGGATCGTCGCTCGCCGCGCGTTCCAGGTGCTCCTGGACGATCCGGCGTGCGCGATTGAGTCGGCTGCGGACGGTGCCCACGGGGATCTCGAGCGACTCGGCGATCTCCTCGTAGGACATGTCATTCCACGCGAACAGCTGCAGCGCCTCGCGATCACCCTGCTTGAGCGACGCGAGCGCCGCCGCGAGCGCGGGGGACTGGGCCTCCGCATCGATCCGTGAATTGACGGCTGCGTCGTCGTCGCTCGTGCGGTCCTGCACGCCGTGGCGCGAATACGCACGGAGCTGGCGCACCTCGCTGCGGGCGTTGTTGCGGAGCAGGTTGGTCGCGATGCCGAAGAGCCACGGACGCGCGTCGTCGCGCGACTGGTCGAATCGGGATCGCTGCGCGAAGGCGCGCGTGAAGGTCTCGCTCGTGACGTCCTCGGCCAGGTCGCGGCCGACCCGGCGGGCGAGGTAGCCGAACAGCACTCGATGATGTCGCTGCACCAAGGGCATGAATGCTCGTGGGTCGTCGAGTGACCGCGCGATCAGCTCCGCGTCGGTCGGCTCGAGGTCGTCGGACGGGCGATCCCGACCGTGTTGTCGTGGCGGTGTCACCATGGGCTGTTCGCCATCTCCCCGAATCGGGTTCACGCTATCCGCTCGAGGGCCAATCGGCGACGCGACGGTGCAGTCGAGTGACGCGGCTAGGCCGAACCGCAGGTCAATCCTGCAATTTTGTGGGATGGATTCGCACATCCGAACATGTGTCGGTTTCGGTACACAATCGCCGAAAAGGACGCGTAAGCGTCGTTCTTGCAGATCGTCAACTAGATCGGAAGCCGAAAAGTTGTTCGCGCAACGAACAGGCCGTCTGCGGGCGTGCATGTGTGCCGGAAACCCGCTCATCGCGTGGGCTGGGATGTCGATCCAATGGGGGACGCCCCATCCCCCGGATGGGTGATCACTCCCCTCATGCGAACCGACCCCGACACCCGTCTCGAGCAGCTCCAGCTGTTCGACGAGCCCGCCGCCCCGGTGCCGGCTGTCTCCGTGCGCCGTCGCCGGCGCCGCATCCGGGGCCGTGCACGGATGGCCGTCACGATCCTCGGCCTGGGCGTCGCGACCGCCGGCATGGTGGCGGGCAGCTTCGCGGCGTGGACCGCGCAGACGACCAATCCCGGCAACTCAGTGAGCACCGGCACGCTCGGCATGACCAACGACAAGCCGGCGGCTTCGGTGTTCAGCGCGACGAACGTGGTCCCGAACCAGGTCGGCTCGAGCACCGTGAAGATCACCAATTCCGGCAACGTGCCGCTGTCGGTGAAGCTCACGCAGGACCAGCTCAGCGCCTCAGGCGTCGAAGCCAGCCTGCGCCTGTCGATCCACGACGACGCGCGCGACTACTGCTACTGGCCCACGACGGGCCCCGGCGCGTGCGCGACCCGCGGGGCGTGGGACGCCAGTGCCACGCTCGCGACGCTCGCCATCCCGAACTCCACCGGCGGCGCGCAGTGGGCCTCGAACGAGGCGCACACCTTCACGCTTTCCTGGGAGCTGCTGGCAAGCAGCCCGAACAGCGACCAGGGAAAGACCGGTTCCTTCCGCCTCGTGTGGAACGGCACCTCGTAAGCGTCGGATCCTCCGACAACGCACACCCAGGGAAAGGCAACACCATGGCAGCACGCAACATGAAGAAGGTCGCGGTCTCCGTCCTCGCGCTCGGCGCGGCGACGGCAGCGGTCGTGTTCGGCAGCTTCGCCGGATGGACGGCGCAGACCACCAACCCCGGCAACTCGATCACGACCGGGCAGCTCCTGCTCAACAACTCCAAGGACACGACCGCTGCGATCACCGTGACCGGCCTCAAGCCCGGCCAGTCCGGCTCCGACACCGTCGTGCTCTCCAACCCGGCTGGCGGCCTGCCGCTCGACCTGCACCTGACGCAGAGCTCGGTCTCGCAGACTGCCAGCAACTTCCTGAAGATCAACATCTTCGACGGGACGAGCTGCGTCTACCCGGCAGGCCCGGGTGCCTGCGCCGGCTACGCGGCGTTCGACGGCTCGGCGACGCTCAACGGTACGCCGGTCATCGGTTCGTTGGCCGCGCTCGGCTCGAAGACGTACACGATCGGCTACACGCTGGACAGTGCCAGTACGAATGCTGACATGAACAAGGTCAACACGTTCAACCTCACGTGGACCGGCACCCCGTCCTGATCGACGGATGACCTGACGTGATGCAGCCAGACCCTGGACATGCGGCTGGGGCGCGGGCGGTTCGCCGCTCGCGCCCCCGGCCCGTGCGCATGCTCGGCAGGTTCGCCGGGCACGTCGCGCTGCTCGCATGCTGGGTGCTCGTTGCGGTGATGGCGGTCCTCACGTGGGGTCCGCATGCGACGCGCTACAAGACCGACATCATCGTCGGTCAGAGCATGGAACCGACGATCCCGCTGTACTCGGTGATCGTCGTCGAGCCGACCGATCCTGCCCGGATCGCCGTCGGCGATGTCATCACCTTCCAGCAGCCGGATTCGCCGGAGCGGAAGGTGACACACCGGGTGGTCAGAATCGGTCACCGCGGTGATGGTGCCCTCGCATTCAGCACCAAGGGCGACAACAACGACGTGCGTGACCCGTGGCGCGTCACCTACGCCGATACCGGCTACGTCGTGCGGGCACATGCGCCGCACGTGGGCTGGCTGATGATCCAGGCCCAGACGCGATGGGCTCGGATCCTGCTCATCGCCCTACCCGTGCTCCTGCTGCTCGTCAGCTTCCTGCGCTGGGTATGGCGCGACGAGGAACTCGATGAGGACCCGAGCGCCGATGCCGGCGATCACGACGTTGAAGCCGATGCCGATGTCGATGATGAGCCCGCGTGGGACCTGCCGTCCTGGCCGCGCGACCGGAGCGCCGCATGAGCGCCGGCATGCCACGCAGCGCCTACTGGATCCTCGTGCTCGCAGGCGCCATGGTGTTGCTGGCAAGCGCCAACGCCGTGGCCTCGTCGGATCGGGGATTCGCGGGCCTGTTCGGGCGCGCCAAGGCGCCCAACGCCACCAACAAGATCTCCAACTCGCGGCAGGGCAAGGCCGTCCTGACCGTGAGGACGACCAAGCCGGGACTGACAGGTCGAGGGCGGGTCGTGCTCGCCAACGTGGGCGCCAAGCCGATCCGCAGGCTGCTCCTCACGCAGGACCAGGTCAAGCAGGGCGGCGTCGGGAAGGCGCTCCAGCTGCAGGTGTTCGACTCGACGACCAGGAAGTGCCTCTATCCGCGGCCGAAACTGCGACCGGTCCGCGTCGGAGTCGCGCCGCCGAAGGAACCGACCAGGTGCCTTGGCTGGGCCCCCTTCAACGCCGGCAAGGCGCTGCGTCGATTCAGCGTGCCCTCCCGCAAGGGAACGACATGGGCACGCGGCGAGAAGCACGCGATCGACGTGCGCTGGCGCCTCGACACGTCGTCGCCTAACACCGACCAGGGCCGCACCGCGACGTTCCGGCTGCTGTGGAACGCCACCGCATGACTCGCGAGGCTGACAGCCACGGGCGAGGTCCATCGCGCCGGGCGGCAACGCGAGCGCGGCGCGTTTCTGCCATCGCGTTCGTGATCCTCGTGTTGACTGCCGGCGTCGCGCTCGCGTGGAACACCCTGAACCAGACCAATCCCGGGACCTCGGTGACGGCCGCGTCGCTCGGTACCCCCGGGAGCTTCACCGTCGCGACCACGAATTCGTGCCTGACCACCACCCTGACATGGACGGCTGCCGCCAACGCCAACAGCTACCTGGTCGAGGTTCGTACGGCCAACGGCTCGTTCGCGACCGTACCGGGCGGGTCGAGCATCGGGAACGTCACGACCTTCACGGACACGGTCAACCGGTCCGGGACGAACCGGTCCTACACGTATCAGCTGACGCCGATGGTGAGCGGATCGGTGTGGACCGGGACATCGGCGACGTTCAAGATCGTGTGCGGAATCGGTGAGGTCAGCGACCTGGCGGCGACGAACGGCTGCACGAACACGCCCGTGACGCTGACGTGGTCGGCAGCGGGAGGCACCGCGACCCAGTACGACATCTGGCGAAGCATCAACGGCGCTGCCCCCCTCTCGGCGGCGCCGAACATCGCTGCGCTGACATGGAACGACACGACCCGCGTGGTCGGCCAGTCCGTGACGTACTACGTCATCCCGAACAACGCCGGTGGGACCGACGGCAACATCTCCAACACGACGGCGGCCCTCGACGTGGGCTTCTTCATCAAGTCGATCACCTACGGCAACGGTGGGGTCGCCGGGTCGGTCGACAACCTGGACACGGTCGACGTGCGCTTCAGCAAGACCACCAACGGCACGCTCCCGGGCGGCGTCGCGGCGAACTCGGTGTACATCAACAAGACGGGCGGTACGCATGGCGTGTGGTTCGCCTCGAGTGGCGGCTCGGTAGCCACGACCGGCATCGCCGGCCACATCGCCAACGCCAACCTGACCGGTACCGGGGCCAGCGGCGTGCACCTCGGCGCCGCGTCGTTCCCGACCCCGGACGTGTGGCACTGGGAGCGCGGCAGTGCGGCTGCGTCCGCTTTCGCTGCCCCAGCATGGGCCGCAAGTGCCGTGACCGTCGGGTCGCTCAGCCCGGTCCGCTGCAACAACGGGACCACCGGCCTGACCGCCACCGACCCGACCGAGTCCAGCTGGTTCTGACCTAGCGGAAGATCGTGCCGGTGCCGAGCGTGGAGCCGACGCCCGCGCGCACCACGGTTCCGCGGACCAGGAACTCCTTGTTGGGCTCGAAGGGCCAGCGCCACCACGCGCTGTCGATCACGTCGATGCCGAGGCGGCCGAGCATCAGGTGCGGATCGCAGGCGTCGTGCCGGAGCAATTTCGTCCAGCGCCAGAACGGATCCTCGAGCACCTCGTCCAGCGGGATCGGCTGGGTGTGGTCGCTCGCCCAGCACGCGACGTCGTGCACGTGCACCGCGTGGCCGCCCGGCGCGAGCGACGCCTGGATCCGCTGGACGAGCGCGTTGATGAGCGGCGGGTCGTAGCGGCGCATCAGCTCGTGCTGGGGCTCGCCATGCACGCCGAGGGCGATCAGCCCAGCGTGCAGCAGCTGCGTGTAGAGCATGTCGCCGACCACCAGGTCGTAGTCGCCAGCTCCGAGTGCGTCGTAGGGGAGGGGCAGTGCATCGGGCAGCTCCGAGCCGTCCCGCACGGTGGTGAGGACCAGGTCGGCGCTGCCGCCGGTCACGTCGTCCTCGAGCACCCGCACCCGCTCCCGGAGCCGATCGTCCATTCGCGCCGCGGCGCGGCCGGTCGACTCGAGGTCGAAGTCGATCAGGTCGATGGATGCGGCCCGCTCGGCGAGGCGCACCAGGGGCACGTCGTCGCAGGATCCGGCTCCGACCAGCGCGACCCGACCCCCCTCGGGCAGCCGTGGCTCGATCAGTGACCAGAGCTCGTCGCGGACGCGTGCCCATCGCGCGAGCCGGAGCGGTTGGTGGAGCGAATTGTTGCGTGCGTTCGCCTCGAGCGCGATCGAGGCGGGCAGCTGCGTGTCGGCGCCGTCAGCCATCGATCGCGGGAAGGGTCGGCGCCGGATCGACCCCGCCGGTCATGGTGCGAAGGCGCGCGATGCGCTCCTCGAGCGGCGGGTGCGTGTCGAACAGGCCGCCGAGGCCCGAGCGCAGGCCGACGTGGTCGCGCAGCGGCGATTCGATGTACATGTGTGCCGTGGCGCGCGTGACCTTGCGCAGCGGCGTGGTGTCGTCCGCGAGCTTCTGGAGCGCGGACGCGAGCCCGTCCGCGTCGCCCGCGATGTCGACCGCACTGGCATCGGCGAGGTACTCGCGCCGACGCGAGAGCGACATCTGCAGCATCCCGGCGAGGATGGGGGCGAGGATCAGGACTGCGATGCCGGCGATGAGCTGGAGCGGATTGCCGCCGCCTTCGCGGCGCGATCCGGCACCGAACCAGGTGGCGCGCATGAGCAGGTCGCACAGCAGCACGATCGAGCCGGTGAGCACCGCGGCGATCGTCATGAGCTGGACATCGCGATTGCGCACGTGTGCGATTTCGTGGGCCATGACGCCCTCGAGCTCGCGCTGGTCGAGCAACTCGAGCAGGCCGGTCGTCGCGGCGACGTACGCGGTCTCGAGGTTGCGCCCGGCGGCGAAGGCGTTGGGCGCCGGATCGTCGATCAGGTAGACGTCAGGGGTCTTGGCGAGGCCGGCTGCGATCGCCGCGTTGTCGACGGCGTTCCACAGCTCGCGGTGCTCCTGGCGCGTGATCGGCTTCGCGCCCGAGATGCTGGCGAGCATGGCGCCGCTGGAGCGGTACGCGAACAGTCCGTAGACGAGTGCCCCGGCCCCGAACAGCCCGGCCAGCGAGGGGTCGTAGGCGCCCGCGATGATCGCGACGATCACAAGGATCAGGACCCCGAACCCGAGCAGCACCACGAGGGTGCGCCAGCGATTCGCGCGGATCTGGTCGTGCACGGTCATGTCCGTATCCTGTCGATGGTGGCCTCGTAGTGCCAGTCTGCGCGAATCAGCTCGCGCGAGGGCCGCGCCAGGCTGTACCGTGCGCGGACGCGCTCGCGTCCACCTGCTGCATGCCCGCATTTCCGACATCCACCGCAATTCGCGACCGCCTGATCGGCGGGGCCGGCCAGCTCGTCAACGAGCTGACCGGCAGGATGCCGCTCCCGTTCCGGTCGATGCCGCACGCGCCGCCAGGGGACATCTTCGAACCGCGGGGACCGATCCAGCGGATCGCGGCCAACTCGATCGACCGGGTCTTCTCCCCAGAGACGCGCGGCCCCCAGGAAGCGCGCGAGCACCGACCGCTGCTGGCGGAGACGCGCATCGTGGTGCCACCGGTGTCCGCGGGTGAGCCTGCGCCCTCCACGCGGATCGGATTCGAGGCGACCGCGCCGGGTGCCAACTGGGGTGCACGCGACCGCACGAGCGGCATGGTCGCGGTGTACGTCGACGGTGGCTATCACTCGACGGTGGTGGTGCATGCGGAACGCACCGCGCCCTACGCCGTGGCGCTCGGTGCGCTCGAGCCCGGCAGCCACGACATCGAGCTGCGAGCCGCGCTCGACGCGGCCCCGATGCGCCCGCTCGTGCACGACGTGGTGGCGACACAGGTCGACGGGTCCCAGGCGCGCCTGGACCAGCTCGCGCCGATCGTGGAGCTGCGCGGCCCGGGCGCAGGCCGGATCGGCAGCATCTCCCACACGGACGCCCCGCTGCTGCTCATCCCGGCGCTCACGTCGCGCCCCGATGGATCCAGTACGGTCGAGTACCGCGTGACGTTCTCGAACGAGGACGGTGGCACGAACCCGGTCGGGCTGCTCGCCGAGTTCGGGCGCGGCGTCGACACCGAGCCGGTGCTGCGCGTCGATCTCGACCCCGCCGGTCGCGTGGTGGAGGAGTGGTACCAGTCCCCGCTGCACGTGTGGCGGCGCTTCGACGGCGATCGCGTGGACGGACGCCCGCTCGTGCGCGTGAGCACTGCGAACAACCTGGTCAGCGCGCGCGTGCACGAGGACGGCGGCGAGCGGTGGAGCGATGCACCACTGCCCGCGATCGACGGCTCGCAGAGCGAGTTTCGCGCGATGCGCGCCAATCCGTGGACCTGGCAGCTCATGGCCAAGGAGCTGCTGCGCGAGCACAAGGCGATCCCCGGACGCCTGCATGACGGACGCCGGATGGGCGATCCACGCGGCTACGTCTACCTCGGCGACGTCAGCCAGGCGTCGTTCGGTGCGCTGCTCGTGTCGGGCGGCGCGGACGTGCGGCTCACCGACGGCCGCGTGGTCCGGGCACGAACGCTGCCGGGGCTGCTCGGCGAGGACTTCAACGAGACCGCGCTGGAGCTGCCGCTGGGCGTGGTCGGGGCGCAGGTTGCTGCAGTTGCGGTCCCCGACGCCGAGAGCGTCGTGCTCGGCGACGACCTGCTCCCGCGATTCGTCGGCATCCGCGCCTGATCGGGCGCCCCTGCGCGTCGTCGCGCTCGCTCGACCACCTCACGCTCGAATCGTGATCCGCCGATGCGCGGACCATGCACGCGCGTCCCGCATCGGCCCGCTTCGGCGGTGGCGTCCTCATCGGCGCCCTCGAGCAGCTCATCAACGAGCTGACCGCGCGCCTGCGCATCCCCCTCATTCCGCTCCTGACGGTGCCCACCGGTGACGTGCTCGAGCCGCAGGGCGCTGACCAGCGCGCGGGCGCAGATGCGGTGCAGCGCGTCATCGATCGGCTGACCAGCCGGGCCGACGTCGATCCGCAGCGTGCACGAGCCACGCGACCGCTGCTTGCGGCGACCGCGATCGAGGTCGCGGCGGGTGGTGCGACCCACCTGGTCTTCGATGCCGTCGCGCCGGGCGCGGACTGGGCGCGCGCCGGGCAGACGTGTGCGTTCGTCGCGGTCTACGTGGATGGTCGCTACCACTCGACCGCCGTCGTGTTGGGCGAGCGCAGCGAGGGCTACGAGGTGAACCTGGCCGGGCTGCCAGCCGGGCGTCACGACATCGAGCTTCGCGCTGCTACTGATGCGGCGCCCGTCGCGGCGCGTGTCAGTCAGCTGCGCACGCGTGTGGTGGAGGGCGAGCAGGCGCTCGTCGACCGTCTCGCACCCGTCATCGAGCTGCGGGACGTGGATCGCGGCGCGGGCAACTCGGTTGCCGCCAACGATGCACCGCTGCTGCTCGTGCCGTCGATCACCCGCAATGCGGACGCGACGCGCACGATCGAGTACCGCATGCTGCTCTCCAACGAGGACGGCGGCACGCCGGCGCCCGAGCTGTTCGCGCAGTACGGACGCGGGGTCGACGTGGAGCCGACCTATCGGGTCCGGGTGGACGCGCAGGGGCACGTGCTCGAGGCTCGCTACCAGTCGGCGCTCCATCAGTGGCGCGACTACGACGGCGTGCTCGAGCACGGCCGGCCCGTGCTGCGTGTCAGCACCGCAAACAGCATGGTCAGCGCACGCACGGGGGGTTCGCGCCCTGCCGAGCGGTGGAGCGATGCCGCCATCGGGCTCGTGGCCGGCGATCCCTCCGACTACGACGTCATGCGCTCGCACGGTTGGACCTGGGCCGTGATGTCCAAGGAATTGCTGCGCGAGGGCAAGGTCGCAGCAGCGGGCGCGGTGCGCACCAAGCTCCAGGTCGCCGACCCGCGACGCTATGTGTTCCTCGGCCCGATCAGCGATGCGGCCCGTGCTGCGATCGCGCTGCGGGGCGGCCTGGAGGTCGTACTCGCCGATGGCCGCCGCGTCCTGGCGCGCGCGGTCACGGGCTTCGCTTCCGGCGTGTTCCGCCAGACCGCGCTCGAGCTGCCTGCGGATGCACTGGCCGACGCCGTACAGGGCGTCGCGCTCCTCGGCGTGCAGGCCCTCGTGCTGACCGCCACCTTCGGCGCCCGCCAGCTCGCCCACGCCGCCTGACCCCTTCGGATCTGGTGACGTTGGCCGTACCAGGGCCGGCTGACGTCACCAAATCCGGTGGATCAGAGGACGTCGTGGAGCAGCAGCTCGGGATGGTCCTTGCGGTAGTTGGCGAGCGCCCAGTCCGAGCCGAAGGCGAGCAACTGGATGCCGTGCGTGGACTCCAGGACGCGCATGCCGGTTGCGCGCGGCGGGGTGCCCTCGTTCTTCTCGTCCCACGCGACGGAGATGGCGAGCGGCAGCTGCGAGAGGCCGACCTCGACGCCGAACTCGTTGGCCATTCGGTGGGTGAAGACCTCGTACTGCAGCTCGCCGACGGCGGCCGCGATGGGCGTCTGGATGCCGACCTTCGGGTCGATGTAGATCTGCACGACCCCTTCGTCACCGAGCTGGGAGATGCCCTGCTGGAACTGCTTGCGGCGCGCGATGTCACGGTTGGAGAGCTGACGGAACAGGTGCGGCGCGAAGGTCGTGATGTGGGGGAACTCCACGAGCTTGCCGGCATGGACCGTGTCGCCGATGCGCAGGTCGCGCGAGCCGGGGAGGACGATCACGTCGCCGGGCCAGGCCTCCTCGACGGTCGCCCGGTCCTGCCCGAAGGGCTCCACGGCGCGGTTCATGACGATCGGGCGCCCGGTCCGCGCGATCGAGACCTTGTCGCCGCGCGTGAATGCGCCCGAACAGATGCGCATGTAGGCGGCGACGTCGCGGTGGCGCTGGTCGACGTTCGCCTGCAGCTTGAACACGTGCGCGGAGAACGCTTCCTCGATGGGCCGCGGATCGCCATTGCGGTCAGCCCGCGGGGCAGGCGCCGGCGCGAGCTCGCGCATCGCCGCGACGAGGTGGTCGACGCCGAACATGTTCGCCGCCGAACCGAAGAACATCGGCGTCAGATCGCCGGCGAGGAACGCCTCACGGTCGAAGCCCCCCGCAGCGCCCTGGGCGAGCTCGAGCGTGTCGACCGCATCGTCCCACTCGTGCTCCTGGAAGCCGCGCGCTTCCCACGGCGCCAGTTCGCGGATGTCGCGGCCGGCGTCCTCGGGGTGCACCACGCCTGCGAACGACGCTGCGTCACCCGCCGGCCATGTCATCGGCACGACCTGCAGGTCGAGTTCCTTCTCGACGTGGTCGAGCATCTCCATCGCGTCCATCGACGGCCGGTCGATCTTGTTGACGAAGGTGATGATGGGCAGCTGTCGTGCGCGACAGACCTCGAACAGGCGGCGCGTCTGCGGCTCGATGCCCTTGGCGGCGTCGAGCAGCATGACGGCGCTGTCGACGGCGCTCAGCACGCGGTAGGTGTCCTCGGAGAAGTCACCATGGCCCGGCGTGTCGAGCAGGTTGATCGTGATGCCGTCGACGTGGATGCGCACGGCGGAGGACACGACGGAGATGCCGCGCTCCTGCTCCATCTCCATCCAGTCGGTCACCGTGGCCTTGCGGTTGCCCTTGGAGTTGACCGCGCCGGCGCGACCGATCGTGTCGGTGACCTTGAGCAGCTGCTCGGTCAGGGTCGTCTTGCCCGCGTCAGGGTGCGAGATGATCGCGACCGTGCGTCGGGTGTCGGCGTGCGTGCGGATGTCTTCAGGCGAGGCCACGAGGCAACCAGTCTACCGGCCACGTGTGTCCGGAGGCGTGGCACCGGGTGTACGTATCGCCGTCGCCGCTGGCGCTCCCCAGCTCGGCGAGTCATGCCGGAGTACCTGCACGACGAC
>JAOPYU010000066.1 GCA_025964455.1 Thermoleophilia bacterium
AGCCGGTGTACACGCCAAGGACCGTGTCGTCGAGGGCGACGGCCGAATAGTTCTGGCTGTCCGTGTCCAGGTGCGCGACCCCCGAGCTGGGCGCGGTCCAGGTGTACCAGACCGACTCGTTGGCGACCGTGCCGGCATGGGCGGGCTCACCAGCCTCTGCGGAGGCGTGGAAATTGTCGCCGCAGATGCTGGTCGACGCTCCAGTCAACGTGGTCGCACCAGCCAGGGCGTCGTTCGCCGGTGCTGGTCCGTTGAGCGTGCCGGTGACGGTGTAGTCGCCCCACGCAGGCCGAATCGCGGGACTGTTGGACACGCCGCTCCCGTTGCTGATGTGCGAACGGAATCGGTATGTCGTGCCTGCGACGACGTCATACATCCGGATGGTCTCGGCCGATCCACAACGGTTGTATTCCGTGTTCGTGACGGTCGTCAGGGCTGTCTCGGTCGTGCCGGTGAAGACGTATATGTACGGGTACGACTGTGTCCCCGTGACCCGGAGCAGCAACTGCCCCGATGCGGGCGCGGTCCAGGTGAACCATTCGCTGGACCCGTAGTAGTTCGCGTACTCCCCGACCTCCGGAGTGTCCATGTCGGAGTTGCCGGCCATCACGAACTGGGTTCCAGACACGACGGTGGCAGATGCGAACTTGTCGTTTGCGGAGGGCGCGCCGCCGAGCCGGACCTGGAAGCCGTTCTGGGTCGTGCCGCCACGTCCGGTGACTGCAATCTTGTAGGTCGTCCCCGCGCTCGCCGTGAACGACAGCCGACTTCGGAGCCAGCCCGGCCAGTCGTCGTTGGATGCGACCGGCGTCAGGGTATTCACGCTGATGCCCGTGTAGACCGCGACGACGGTGTTGAGGGTGCCGGGGGTGGCCTCGAGCGTGTCGACCCAGTACGTCCCCGACACGGTGGGCGTGAAGTGGTACCAGATCGACGATTCGTTGGTGATGCCTGCATGGGCAGGCTCACCGATCTCGGAGCTGGAATAGACGTTGGATGCATCCCGGTGCACGGCCGGTGACGTCAGGTTGACGGAGTCGGCGAAGTCGTCGTTGAGCGGATGGTTGATGTGCAGCTTGAACGGCATCGCTACTGTGCTGGTGCCGTATCGATCGATGCCGATGTAGTAGGTCGTGCCGCTGGTCACGGCAAACGTTCGGGGGCCGCCGTTGTAGGAGCTGGTAATGCTAGACCACGTCACGGGCGTGACCGGCGAACCGGTGCCGACCTCGTACTGCACGGTGGCGGTCACGTCGGAGCTGGCTGCAGCTACAGTCGCATTCCCGGTGTAGGTCGCAGTCCACGAGTACCACACCGACTGCGCAGGGTCGTAGTCGGTATACAGCTGGATCTCGCCGGGTTCGGTGGTTGCTTGTCCGTTGGTGCCGACCGCAACGACGCTGGTTCCGCTCATCACCTGGGCATTCGCGAAGTTGTCGTTCGCAGGAGGTGCGGCGACGGCATTCATCGGGGCGAACAGCACGCCCAACAGGATCGCCGCAGCCAACACGAGCGCCCGCGCGACGCGCGTGGAAGGTGGAAAGGGAGTGGCGGGCGACACCATGAGATCGGTGTCGGCGTCAAGACCGTACCGTAAGAGTAGTTTCGGGGATCTCGAATGAGTCGGTAGGTTTCCGTAGGCCGCACGATCGCCAATGTTGCTTGCGAGCCGAGCGAGCTGGTGGTGCAGCGTCACATTTCGGACGTCTTCACCGTTTTCGTTCGGTCACCTCCGATGACGGGTAGGTGCGATCCATGCGCTACCTCGTCACCGGCTGTGCCGGCTTCATCGGATCCACGCTCACCGACACCCTGCTGGGCGCTGGCCACGAGGTGGTGGGGGTCGACTGCTTCACGGACTACTACGCCCGCCAGCGCAAGGACGCCAATCTGGCGGGTGCGCTCGCGCACGAGGCCTTCACGCTGCACACGGTGGACCTCGCGCGCGCTGACCTCGCCGAGATCGTCGTTGGCGGGATTGACGGCGTGTTCCACCAGGCCGCCCAGGCGGGTGTGCGCGCGTCGTGGGGCGCGGAGTTCCAGACCTACACCGACTGCAATGTGCTGGCGACGCAGCGCCTGCTCGAGGCGGTCAAGGCGCGCGCCGGCGGGCCGGTGCCGGTGGTCTATGCATCGAGCTCGAGCGTGTACGGCAACGCCGAGGCCCGCCCGACCCGCGAGGACGCGCTGCCCGCGCCGATCTCGCCCTACGGCGTCACCAAGCTCGCGGCTGAGCACCTGGTCGATACGTACCGACACGAGTTCGCTGTGCCGGGAACGAGCCTGCGCTACTTCACCGTGTACGGCCCGCGCCAGCGCCCTGACATGGCGTTCCACAAGTTCGTGAAGTCGGCGCTCGCGGGTGAGCCGATCGGCGTCTACGGCGACGGCAACCAGAGCCGGGACTTCACCTTCATCTCCGACATCGTGGCCGCCAACATCGCTGCGATGGACGCGCTGCGCGCGGGCGACGCGGGGGGCACGTACAACCTCGGTGGCGGCTCGACCGTCACCGTGCGCGAGGTCGTCGACCTGCTGTCGGAGCTGCTCGGCTCCACCGTGGCCGCCGACTTCGGTGACACCCAGCCCGGCGACGTGCGCCACACGAGCGCGGACACCTCGCGCGCACAGGCAGCGCTCGGTTTCGAACCGAAGATCACGCTCCGCGAGGGGCTCGGGCGCGAGGTGGAGTGGCTGCGCGAGGTGTATGGCTGATGGAGCTTCGCCTCGCACTGCTCGCCGCTCGTCTGCTCGATCCGCGCAAGTGGCGCCTGCGCCTGGCGCAGCTCGGTGGTGGCCTGCTCGGTTCACTGTGGATCTGGTACCGCGCCGTGGATCACGCCGATGTGGACCGCGCAGTGCGTGATGCCCGGCACGCCGAGCGACGCGCCCGGATCACGGCTCGCAACCTCGAGCTCGAGCGCGGTTACCTGCGCGGTGACGAGTCAGGCGTCAGCGGGAGCTGACACTGCAGGCATCTTGCGCCCGAGGTAGCCATCGACCGCGTCCAGCATCTCGTCCTGGTGCTCGACGAGACCGCCCATGTGGCCGGCGTCGGGGATCGTCACCCACTCCTTGTCCCCCTGGAGCATCCCGTAGATGCGCTTTGTGTACTCGGGAGAGGTCATCTTGTCGCGGTCGCCCAGGATCACGAGCTGCGGGATGCGCAGGTCGGTCAGCGGGCGCGGCGGGTCGTAGCGGAATCCCGAGGCGAGGGCGCGCGCCGTGTACTTCCAGACCATCAGCGGGTCGTCGAAGCACTTCTGCATGAGCGCCGGGTCGTCGCACACGCCGTCCCAGTTGGCGACCTGCGTGGTCTTGAGGCGGAAGCCCGGCGCGACCTTGTCGAGCATGAGCGCCACGGGCCGCATGCGTGCGTCCTGCTTGGTCATCGCCTCGTTCGGCATGAAGATCCAGTGGCTCACGCAGGCCTCGACGCCCTCGATCGCGTTCGCGCCGCACAGCGCGTAGAACCCGCCCAGGCTCGAACCCATGAGCGCGACCGGCACGCCGAAGCGGTCCTTCGCGTAGGCCGCTGCGGTGGCGAGGTCCTCGACGACCATCGCGATCGTGAAATCGCCGCGCTTGCCGCTCGAGCGACCGTGCCCGCGCAGATCGACCGCGACCACGTTCCAGCCCCTGCGTGAGAGCTGGTACTCGAAGTCGGCATAGCCAAGGGCGTGGTTGGAGAGGCCACCGACGAAGACGATGCTGCCGCGGGCCGTCCCGACTGCCGGATAGACGTCCACGTGCAGTCGACCGCCGTCGCCGACCTCGAGGAACGCGGTGTCGCGAGCGGCCGCGGCATCGGTCCAGCCGTACAGCGCGACCGTCGCGGCCTCATCAGGCGAGACGTCTCCGGTGGGGGTGGTGGAGACGACGCGCGGGGGCGTGTCCGTGGAGATCGTCTGGGGGCGCTGCGCTGTGCTGGTCATGACGCGCGCCTACCCGCGCATGCGAGGATCCGCACATGATGACCTCGGGATCCGACGACCGACCACTGCTCATCACCGGCGCGGCTGGCCAGCTCGGCTCGGCCGTGGTGACCGCTTGCGCGACCCGCGGCGTTCGCGCCGCAGGGCTGACGCGTGCCGAGCTCGACATCGCCGATCCGGCCCAGGTCGCTCGCGTGCTCGAGGAGCTCGCCCCGCGCGCCATCATCAATTGCGCGGCGTACACGGACGTCGATGGGGCCGAGACCGACCGCGATGGCGCAATCCATGTCAACGCGACGGCCGTGCGCGTGCTGGCTGAGGCGGCCTCGAGTCGAGGGATCCATCTGGTGCAAGTCTAAACCGAATATGTCTTCCCCGGAACGTCGCCGGACGGGTACGCCGAATTCGACGCGACCGGGCCGATCAACGTGTACGGCGAGAGCAAGCTGGCTGGCGAAGCTGCCATCCGCGACGTGATGGGCGAGGACGGAAACTGGACCATCGCCCTCACGGCGTGGCTGTTCAGCGCGCAGCCGCCGAATTTCGTGTTGACGATCGCGGGATTGGCCGCTGGGCGCCCTGCGCTCGACGTCGTCGACGACCAGCGTGGGAACCCGACCTGGTGCGGGCACCTCGCGGACGCCTTGGTGACCTGCGTGCTCGACGATGTTCGCGGAGTCCGCCATCTAGTCGATGCGCCGGAGGCGACCTGGAAGGACCTCGCCGCGTGCGTGGTGGAGACCACCGGCGCGGCCTGCGATGTGCGGCCGACCACGAGCGACGCATATCCGCGCCCCGCCAAGCGTGCCGCTGTCAGCGTGCTGCGCGTCACTGCCCCCGGCACACCGGCCATGGGTGACTGGCGCGACGGCGTGCGCACGTCTCTGCGCTCGACGGCGACCATCGGCTGAGCGAAGCGAGCTTGCGCGACGCCCGAGACCTGTCATCGTGAGGGAGTGATCCGCCTCCCCCTGCTTGTGCTCGCCGCGCTCTGCCT
>JAOPYU010000111.1 GCA_025964455.1 Thermoleophilia bacterium
CGCGTGCCCGGGCTCGAGCAGTTCCGGATCGCCCGCGACACGGTTGCTCCCGTGGTCCGGCGTGCCACCGTGCGCGCCGTCTCGGCAGGCGGCGTGCGTCGCCTCGTCGTCGCCTGGGACGTGGAGGAGGTCCACTCGCCCAACGTGCGCAGCTGGCTCCTGCTGCAGCAGGGCGCGAGCCGGCGGAGCATCCAGCTCCACGGCACGCTCCGGACCGCATCGGTGCGCCGCGTGCTCGCCGCGGACACCCCGGCTGGCAGCTGGCGCGCCTCGTTCGTGTTCATCGACGGCTCCGGCAATCGCGTGGCCCACGCCGCCGGCACCGTCGTGGTGCGCTGAATCCCGCTCGATTCGTCCGCCGTTCGATTCAAGCCAGCACGTCCCCATGCCGTTTTGAGTGGAGTATGGTGCGAGATGCCTCGCCCCGCGCCGCCCAGCCCATGGCCCTCGTCCACTCCCGCCGCATCCCTGCTCCGAGCCGCGCCGCGCTGATCCCCCGGATCACGTACCTCGCCGCGCTGCTCGCCTTCGTGCTCCTGCTGACGATGCCGATGGATGCGCTGGCGGCGCCCAGGGATCCGGTGCTCGCAGCCATCAGCAAGGCCAAGGCCGCCAAGCAGGTCACGCCCGCCGAATCGACCGACCTCGCCAAGACCTGGCTGGCGTCCGGTCGAGCTGTCGCCAACTCGCGCGCGGGAAGCCGCCGCTCCAACATCATCGCCGTCCGTGGCTGGGCCACGATGCTCGCCCGTCAAGGATCGCTGACCGCCGACCGCCTCGATCCCGTCATGTCGAGCGTGAACGCGACCATGGTCGTCATGCTGACGAGCCCGAAGTTCCCGAGCCACGAGCAGGAGCTGCGGATCCCCGGCGAGGTCGCCGTCTTCACGTACTACTCCGGCCGCGGCGTGCAGCTGCAGCCCTTCGAGACCTTCAAGGAAGGCATGCGCCAGCTCAACCAGCTGAAGCCGCAGGTGGAGGAGGCGCAGGCGATCGCCGACCGCATGCTCGGCCTCGGCGTGCAGCGCGGCAGCGCCCTCGTGTGGGAGTACCACTTCCCCTTCAACGGTCCCAGTCGCCCCTGGACGAGCGCCATCTCCCAGGCGCTGGCCACCGAGTTCTACTACCGCGTCGCAGCCGTGCTGCCTGCCGAGGAGCGCGCCCCGTACCTGGACGCGGCCGCCGGCACGACGCGTTCGTTCCTGCGCTCGACGGGCGCCGGCGGGGTCGCGTCCCCGCAGGAGACCGGCTCGTTCTACGCGATGTACTCGTTCGCCCCGGGCCAGCGCATCCTCAACGGACACCTGCAGTCGCTGCTCAACGTCAATCGCTACGCCAAGGCATCGGGGTCGGTCGAGGCGAAGCTGGTGGTGGAGCGCGGGATCGCGGGCGTCATGCCGCTGCTCGCGAAGTTCGACACCGGTGCCTGGTCCAACTACCAGCCCGGGCAGGAAGCCGAGCTCGGCTACCACGAGTTCCAGACGAGCCAGCTCGTGAAGCTCGGTGATGAACTCCCCGAGCCCACTTTCGTCGAGTACGGTGCCCGCTTCGAGCAGTACCTGGTCACCCCCGCGACGCTTACCTTCGGCTCGACCGCCTGGCTCCCCATCATCCCCGCCCGCGACGGCTTCCGCGACACGATCACCATCCCGTACACGGTGGACAAGCGCGCACGTGCGACGCTCGTCATCGAATCCGAGGCGGGGGTGGAGGTGCGGCGCTTCTCCAACACCACCGGTCGCGGTGCGGGCCGCCTCGTCTGGGACGGACGCACCGCATCTGGCGCAATCGTGCCCGACGGGGCCTACGTGGCGCGCATCACGACGACCGACATCGCCGGGAACCGCGGGTACGAGGATGTGCCTGTGCCGCTGCAGGTCGCGCGCGACGTGCTCGGCCCGACCCTCAGCATGTACACCGTTCGCGAGGCCGGCATGAAGGCGACTCTCGTCACCGTGCGCGCGAGCGACGTGGGCAGCGCCTGGGTCGACGCGAGCATCCGCGTCGGCTCGCGGACCGTCGCGTCGCGTCGCGGCGGCCGCTTCGGCCTGATCACGCTGCGAGTCCCGCTGCCCATGGCGCAGGTCAAGTCGGGCGTGCTGGCGCTGCGCGATTCGAGCGGCAACCAGACGCTGCAGCCACTCACGCCTGCGGCGGAGTAGTTACCCTTACGGGGTGAACACGCCCGATCCACAGCGCTACCACGTCGTCACCTTCGGTTGCCAGATGAACGCCCACGATTCGGAGCGCATCACCGGCATGCTCGAAGGGCGCGGCATGGTCGAGGCGGGCGATGCCGACGATGCCGACGTGCTCGTGTTCAACACGTGCACGATCCGCGAGAAGCCGGACCAGAAGCTCTACGACCAGCTCAAGCACGCGAAGGGCTCCAAGCGACGCCGCAAGGGCGCGCAGGTGATCGCCGTGGGCGGCTGCCTGGTCGAGGCGCAGCGCGACAACCTGCTCGCCGAATTCCCGTGGGTCGACGTCGCGTTCGGTCCCGGCCGCATCCACGACCTCGGCACCTACCTCGAGCTCGCCGACGGTGAGGGCGCGGGCATCGGACAGGTGCCGGGCGCCGGCGAGGGCTTCTACGGCATCGGCGACGAGCGCGTGTTCGCCGCCGAGCTGCCGACGCGTCGCGAGCGCGCGCACCAGGCTTGGGTACAGATCTCCATGGGCTGCAACATGAAGTGCGCCTACTGCATCGTGCCGGCGGTGCGCGGGCGCGAACAGAGCCGACCCTTCGCCGACATCATCGCCGAGGTCGAGCGACTCGCCGCTGACGGCGTGCGCGAGGTGTCCCTGCTCGGGCAGAACGTCAACAGCTACGGCAACGAGCTGCCCCGCGACGGATCGCCCCGGACCTTCGCGGAGCTCCTGCGCGCGGTCGACGCCGTCGACGGCATCGACCGCATCCGCTACACCAGCCCGCATCCCGCGCACATGCGCGACGACGTGATCGCGGCGATGGCAGAGTGTGACG
>JAOPYU010000179.1 GCA_025964455.1 Thermoleophilia bacterium
CACGAAATCTGGTCCTATGGGTCGGGTTACGGCGGTAATGCCTTACTTGGAAAGAAATGCTTCGCGCTGCGAATTGCCTCCGTTTTAGCGAGGGATGAAGGCTGGCTTGCCGAGCATATGCTGATCCTCAAGCTCACCTCTCCCGAGGGCGTCGTGAAATACATCACGGCCGCGTTCCCTTCGGCTTGTGGCAAAACAAACCTCGCGATGCTCGTGCCAACTTTAAAAGACTGGAAGGTCGAGACGGTCGGCGACGATATCGCCTGGATGAAGTTCGACTCGGCCGGCAAGCTGCGCGCCATCAACCCGGAGGCCGGGTTCTTCGGCGTCGCGCCCGGCACGGGCTACGAGACCAACCCGGTCGCGATGAAGACGATCGAGCGCGACACGGTGTTCACCAACTGCGCGTTCGTCGACGGCGACGTGTGGTGGGAGGGCATGACGCCTGACAAGCCCGCGCACGCCATCGACTGGCACGGCAACGAGTGGACGCCCGACAGCCCCACCCCGAGCTCACACCCGAACGCGCGCTTCGCGGTCGGCGCGGCGCAGTGCCCGACGATGGCCGATTCGTGGGAGGACCCCAACGGCGTCGTCATCGATGCGATCGTCATGGGCGGCCGCCGCGCGACCGTCGTGCCGCTCGTTCGCGAGGCGCTCAGCTGGGAGCACGCGGTCTTCATGGGCGCGACGATGAGCTCCGAGCAGACGGCTGCCGCCGAGGGCGCGGTCGGCTCGCTCCGCTTCGACCCGTTCGCGATGCTGCCCTTCACCGGCTACCACGTCGCCGACTACTTCGCCCACTGGCTCACCATGGGCCAGACCGCCGGCGCGACGCTGCCGAAGGTGTTCTACGTCAACTGGTTCCGCAAGGACGACGCCGGTCGCTTCATGTGGCCCGGCTTCGGCGAGAACTCGCGCGTGCTCGACTGGATCGTGCGCCGCACCGAGGGCGCGGTCGACGCGGTCGAGACCCCGATCGGCTTCCTGCCGAACGCGGCCGACCTCGACACGACCGGACTCGACCTGGATGCAGCGACGCTCGATGCGCTGCTGCGCGTGGACGCCGCCGCGCTGCGCGAGGAGCTGCCGCAGGTGCGCGCCTTCCTCGAGGGCATCGACCGCGTCCCGGGTCCCGTCATGGCGCAGCTCGAGCAGCTCGAGCAGGCCGTCGCCGGCGCCTGACGGGCCTGCGAAGAGGCCTGCGCAGGGGTCTCCGCCGAGGGGCGGCTGACGTACGTCCATCCGGACGTACGTCTCGCCTGTGCCTCAGCATCCTGCTTCGGCAACCCTCGGCTCCGGCCCCTGCTCCGGGTCCGGCCCCTGCCCCAGCACATCGGGGGCGCCGGGCCACCGATCGCGACTGTACGAAAGCGATAACCCCTCGATCGGTTCCGTACAACCGAGGTGGGCATGGGACCCCGGCCGTGCCGCCTGTGCCAAAGCGATAACCCCTCGATCGGTTCTGCACAGTCGGTGCGGGGAGCGGACCGCAGGAGTGGACCGCGGGGCGTCGGGACCGGGAGTTGCGATTGGCCCGGAGAAGAAGTTGGGGCCCGTCGCGATGCGACGAGCCCCAACGCCCCTTTGCCCCCAAAGGATGCAGGTCGGCCGCTGTGTGTGGCGCGTCGGTTGCCCATCCGTCGCACCAGCGGTACCGCCTGACACGTAGTTCGTCGCCCCTGCGACGGCTCCTGCCTGCCGTGCGAGGAAAGTGCAGAAACCTGAAGCGCGAGCAGCTCGACAGCGGCGTGGAGCCAGCTACAGGCGCGGTCGCAGCCACGCCTGGGCGTGCTCGAACAGCCCCAGGTCGGATCCCGCCAGCCGAACGCCAGCGCACGGGATCGGACCGTGGCAGGTCGCGCTCAGGTCGGCGGTCGTCACGAGGGTCGAGGCGATGCCGAGGCCGCGCAGCCGCATCACGTAGGCCCGCGCCGGAGCCAGCGGGGTGATCGGATCCGACCCGGCATCGAACACCCACGTCGGTACCGTGACGCCGCGGCGGATGCGATGGAACGGCGATGCGAGCCGCCACTGCTCGGGGCAGGTGGCGAGGTCGCACCCGATCGCGAGGCGGGCCGAGCCGTGGATCGGCAGCGATGGGTCGGCGCCGACTGTGACCAGGTCCGTCGGCGGGGACAGCGCCACCACGGCGAGCAGTCCAGCCGGCCGCGCTGGATCCGAGGCGGCCAGCATCGCCAGGTGCCCGCCCGCCGAGGCGCCGTACATGACGATGCGCCGCGGGTCGCCGCCCCAGCCGCGCGCATGGGTCGAGGTGTAGCGCAGTGCCTGGCGCACGTCGGCGATCGACGTTCGCAGCGCGTGCCCGCACATCCGCGGATCGCGCGTCGTGCGGCCCGAGCGTCCGTCGCGGCGCATCGTCGCGACCTCGTCCGCGTCGAGCGTGCCCGTCGCGGTCGTACCGTCAGCGGCGCACGCCAGCCGGTAGTTGGCGTTGACGACGAGCCACCCGCGCGCCGCGAGCCGCTGCGCCCAGCGGCTCTGCTCCCACTGTGACTTGTCCCCGGTGTGCCAGCCGCCACCGTGCACGAGGAGCGCGACGGGTCGCAGCGTCACCGTCGAGGCGCGCGCGACCGTCCTCGCCCCGGGGCGCCACACGTCGACCGGGATCGAGCCGCCGTCGGCCGTCGGCACCTGCACGTTGCGCACGACCCGGATCGTCGCTGACTGCGCCGCCGTCGGCAGGAGCACACCGGCGAGCGAGCAGGCGAGCAGCATGCGAAGGAGTGGCCAGGTGCGGGCTGGCGCGCGAGGGGGCGTGCGCATTGCGCGAACGTAGCGGCAGGGTCGGACGCACTCGCTCAGGAAGCGGCACGTTTGGCCGTTCCTGGAGCGCGGATCGGTGCAACGTGGCGCCCGACCGACCCGACGTACTGGTACGGGACAGCCACCCGATGTGTGGGCATCGACTACGGCGGCGCGTTTCGTGGGACAGTGGACGGGACGACCGGTGACGCGATGGCCCCTGGCCGAGCGGAACCCATGGAAGGACGAGCGGTGGGACGATCGCTTCGATTCGGACGCGGCATGCATGACGACGGATCCCGAGAGGACGAGTCCGCCGCCTGGTGGGACGAGGTCGCGAGCAATGCTCGTGCACACGGCGCCATGCCGTACGTCGTCGAGGGCTTCACCGAGATCACGGAGGCCGTGCGGCGCGGGCACGCAGTGCTCGTGCGGCGTGAGCAGGCCGAGGTCGCGGAGGGCATCACGGTCTTCCAGGCCGGGGCCACCCCGATGACCGGTGCGTTCTCGCCCGTGTCGGACCGCACACGTGAGGCGCCGCCCATCGTGGCCATCCTTCGGTTCGACGTGGGCACTGCCCGCTTCGTGCTCCAGGACGCCGGCAGCCCGGCGGGCGCCGTGCAGCTCACCCCCAAGCGCCTCGCGCGCTACCTCGACGCCCCGGACCGCTCCGTCGGCGTCGCGCTCGGCGCCTGACGGATCAGGCCGCCGGGCCGACTAGCCCGACGGGTGATCGCGGCCGGGCTGGCATACTTGGTTTCATGGTGAAACC
>JAOPYU010000231.1 GCA_025964455.1 Thermoleophilia bacterium
CTGGGAGAGGTCGCCGTTGGCCACCGCCGTGGTGACCACCGCGATGTCGCGGACCTGGTCGGTCAGGTTGGAGGCCATGGAGTTCACCGAGTCGGTGAGGTCCTTCCACGTGCCCGAGACGCCCGGCACGTCCGCCTGGCCGCCGAGGCGACCCTCGGTGCCCACCTCGCGGGCGACCTCGGTCACCTGCTCGGAGAAGCGCCGGAGCTTGTCGATCATGTCGTTGATGGTCTCGGCGAGGCCGGCGACCTCGCCCTTGGCCTCGAGCACGAACTTCTGGTCCAGGTCGCCCTCGGCGACCGCGGTGACGACGCGCACGATGCCGCGCACCTGGGTGGTCAGGTTCGACGCCATGAAGTTGACGTTGTCGGTCAGGTCGCGCCACACCCCCGAGACGCCCTGCACCTCGGCCTGTCCACCCAGGCGTCCTTCCGTACCGACCTCGCGCGCCACGCGCGTAACCTCGACGGTGAAGGAGGAGAGCTGGTCGACCATCGTGTTGATGGTGTCCTTGAGCTCCGCGATCTCGCCGCGCACGTTGATGGTGACCTTGCGCGAGAGGTCGCCTCGCGCCACCGCGGTGGTGACCTCGGCGATCGAGCGGACCTGGTCGGTCAGGTTCGACGCCATCAGGTTGACGTTGTCGGTGAGGTCCTTCCAGGTGCCGGAGACGCCGCGCACCTCGGCCTGGCCGCCGAGGCGGCCCTCCGTGCCGACCTCCTTGGCGACGCGCGTGACCTCGTCGGTGAAGGAGGAGAGCTGGTCGACCATGGCGTTGACGGTCGTGCCGATGCGCAGGTACTCGCCCTTGACCGGCTGGCCCTCGATCGTGAGCGCCATCTTGCGGGTGAGGTCGCCCTTGGCGACCGCGTCGAGCACGCGGGCGACCTCGGTCGTCGGGCGCATCAGGTCGTCGATGAGCCCGTTGACGGATTCCACGCTCGTCTGCCAGTCGCCGCCGGCCCCGGAGAGGATCGCGCGCTCGTTGATGCGGCCTTCCTGCCCCACGGCGCGCCCGACGCGAGCGAGCTCGTTCGCCATGCGCTCGTTCATCGCGACCAGGTCATTGACGCGCATCGCCAGGTCGGCCACGGCCGGATTGGCGGATGCCGGGACCCGCGCCCCGAAGTTGCCCGAGCGCGCGCTGTTGAGCACGGCGATGACGGAGTCGAGGTCCTCGGTGAGCACGTTGATGCGGCGCGCGCTGCGGTCGGAGCGCGCCGGGCGCCACCCGCGGCGTCGCTCCGGGTCGCGTCCGTTGCCGTTCGTCGAGGCCGCGTCGACGGTCACCGCGTCGCCGAGGTCCTCGTCGATCATGCCTGCTGCGTCCGGATCCATCGCTGCCCATCCCCGAGGTCAGTGCCGTTCGCCGCGCTGGCTCGCGCGTGAATCGGTGGCGTCCGGGGATCTTGCATGTCTGCGGAGCTCGCGACAACCCGGTGCTGCAGCTATCTCGCCAGCAACGGCGAATCTGAATCGGACTGGTGAGCAAACCGAACCGACACCGTCGGAACCTGTGCGAAACGGGACGGCAATTCGGAACTGGGACCATTCCTCGGTTTGTTGTCGGTGGCAACGGTCACACATCACAACATGAGCCGACTGACAGATCGCATCAACAGCCGTACCAACATCGAGCTGCCCGCCACGCAGGAGCTCCGGGACCGCGTCCTGGACTTCGTCGAGCAGGTCGTCGACCGCACGTCCGGGGTCATCGACGATGCGCCGACGCCGAGCGAGGCGGCGCGCCGGGTCCGCCGATCGCGCGCCATCGAGGTGGCGAGCGGCGCGATCGCGACGGCAGTGCCGATCGGCGTCGAGTACCTGCGCGACCGCCGCGAGCAGGTCGCGTCCATGTCGACGCCCGCCAAGACGGCGCTCGTCCTGCGCACGGCGCCCAAGGTGCTGCGCTTCCATCCGGCCGTGCGGACCGTCGCCCTGGCGGGCGGCGTCGCGGGTGCCGCGCTGCTGGTGCGCCGGAAGATCCGGTCGCGTCGGGCGGAGCGCTCCCTTCAGGCCGGGTCGGATCGGTTCGCGTCGCAGGCGTCGGCCAACCGCTTCGAGCTGGACGAGGAAGTCGCGCGCATGGCGGACGAGGGTGGCCAGCCGAGCTCCGGCCGACGCCAGCGCTCGCGCATCGGGCGCTGAGCTGGTCGCGGCCGGCCGCATGGCCGACCGCTCCGGTACCATCGCTCGCGTGGGATCCACTGGTGACAAGCGCATCATCGGGCGCATCGAGCGCGTGGATCTTCCACGCTTCGGCCTGCTCGGCCTGGAAGCCAAGGTCGACACAGGCGCGCGCACGAGCAGCATCCACTGCACCGACGTGGTCGTCGAGGCCGAAGGCGAGGACGGCACGCGTGACATCTCGTTCACGCTGCTGGATCCCGAGCACCCCGACTACAACGGGCGCCGCTTCCGCGCGCGTCGCGTGGACACGCAGGTCGTGAAGTCGTCCAATGGCGAGGTGCAGGAGCGCCACGTGATCGCGGCCGACGTCGTGATCGCGGGGCGCACGATCCGCACCAAGTTCAACCTCGCGGATCGCGAGGCGATGAATTACCCGGTGCTGCTCGGCCGCCGGCTGCTGCGCGGCAAGTTCCTCGTGGATGTCGCCAAGCGCGCGGCGGTGGAGCGTCCCGACGAGGAGGAGTGACGCGCATCGCTGCTGCGAGGCGGCGGTGCAGCATCGCGGCCTGTGGGGGATGATGTCGGTGTGACCGAGCCCTCCCCAGCGCCCGCCGACCGCGTCCCCGACCGCGCGACCGATGGCGCCGTGGATGCGACGCGCCGCGCGACCGACCCGCCGCCCGTCACCACGCCGACCAGCGAGACGCCGACGCCGCGGCGCCTCCAGATCCTGGTGCTCTCGCGACGCCGCCGGCTGTATTCCACGCGGCGCCTCGTCGAAGCCGCTGCCGCGCGCGGGCACGACGTGCGGGTCGTGGACCACACGCGCTGCTACGTCGAGGTGCGCAACTCCGGGCCGACCGTCTTCTACGACGGCGAGGCGCTGACGGGCATCGACGCCATCATCCCGCGCATCGGTGCATCGGTGACCGAGTACGGCTCGGCCATCGTCCGCCAGTTCGAGACGCAGGGCGTGTTCACGACCACCCCGTCGATCGCACTGTCGCGCGCGCGCGACAAGCTGCGGGCCCTGCAGGTGCTCGCCCGCGACCGCGTTGCGATCCCCCACACGCTCTTCGCGCGCCGCGCGAGCGACCTCGACGACATGCTCGAGCGGCTCGGCGGCCCGCCGGTCGTGATCAAGCTGCTCGAGGGCACGCAAGGTGTGGGCGTCGTGCTCGCGGAGACCAAGAAGGCCGCGAAGAGCGTGCTCCAGGCGTTCGAGGGACTCAAGGCCGACGTGATCGTGCAGGAGTTCATCAAGGAGGCCAAGGGCGCCGACCTGCGCGTGATCGTGGTCGGCGGGCGCGTGGTCGCCGCGATGCGTCGCGTCGGTGCGCCGGGCGAGTTCCGCGCCAACGTGCACCAGGGTGGCAGCGCGGAGAAGGTGACGCTCACCCAGCGCGAGCGCCGGCTCGCCGTGCGCGCGGCCAAGTCGCTCGGCCTGCCCGTGGCGGGCGTGGACATGCTGCGCTCCGAGCGCGGACCCCTCGTCATCGAGGTCAACGCATCGCCCGGCCTCGAGGGCATCGAGCACGCCTCCGAGGTCGACGTCGCCGGCGCGATCATCCAGTGGGTCGAGGAGCACCTCCCCAAGAAGCGCCGCCGCGACCGCGTCGGCGCCTGACCGCCGCCGGGGGCTCGATCCCCGCATGAATTTGGTGACGTTAGCCGTACCTGAGCCGGCCAACGTCACCAAATCCGTCAGCGCTGGGTAGGGTCGCCATATGGAGCTCTTCGCACCCGAGAACCTGCCCGGCGTGGGCATGGGCGACCTTCGATCGATCGCCGCCATCTGCGGCCTGTTGGGGATGGCCGTCACCAGCGGCATGCTCGTCGCGGAGGGCGCGATCGGCACGATCCTGTTCATCGCGAGCGCGGTCGCCGTGCTGTCGGAGAAGCCCGACCTGG
Organism: Thermoleophilia bacterium; assembly: GCA_025964455.1. Next base: position 4,042 of record JAOPYU010000231.1, read on the forward strand.
GCGGGTCGGTCCCGGCCGCGGTGAGCGTCCTGCTGCTGCTCTTCCTGCTCACCGTGGTGCGCATGCTGCTCACGCGCGGCGCGCGACGCGACAGCGCCCGCATCGTCGGCGAGGCTGCGGATTCTCCGGAGACTCGCCAGGCCCGGACCGGCATCGCCCGCCGCGAGAAGCGGAGTCGACAAATAGGGTTCCTCGCCGTGGCGTGGGCCGGCGCCGCCAGCGGCTTCGCGTGGGCGGAGTGGAACGAGGTGCCGTTCCGGCTCGAGGACGCCGAAGCCGTCGTCGGTCTCGCGATCGGCGTGCTCGCCGCTGCCGTCGGCGGTGATGCCGCGTACCGGTTCCTGCAGGGCGCGCTCCGGGCGGGCGGCAGCGCCGTGATCGTCGGTGTCGTGGTGTGCGTCGCGGCGCTCGTGCTCAACTCCATGAGCGTCTACGTCCCCTTCGTCGGCGCCGTGGTCTTCCTGCTCGTCCTCGTGCTGGCCGTGCGGCTGCACCGACGCGCACAGGCCAAGTTCGCGGGACTGCGCATCCTCTCGTGAGGGCGCACCCGCACCGGCTCCTGGCCGCCGCCTGCATCGTCGCGCTCGCCGTGACGGTCGCCGCATGTGGCGAGGACGAGCCGAAGCGCTCCCCCGCCCGCACCGACGCTGCGACGGAGGAACCGACGCCGACCGACGAGGGTCCGACCACACCGGCGACGACGACCGACGCCGAGGCGCCGGATCCATCGGCCCCGATTGAGTCCTATCCCGCGCGCCCGAAGAACCTCCGCATCACGGCGGAGGACCGGGCCGACCTGCTCGACGTCGCCAATGCCTGGAAGCGGACACACGAGCGAAGCTGGGGAGCTGGCGGAACCAAATTCGTCGGGAAGGAGCTGGGCGCACCGCTGCCGGGCGACGTCTACGACTCCGGGTGGCTCGAGCACGAATACGCGTACGCGAGCTTCCCCCTGGAGGGCTGGCCGCTCGAGAACTCCCTGCTGTTTGTCCGCGACGCTGACGTCGCCGACGAGGACACCCAGTGGCGCGTGCTGCGCCACGACATCAGCACCGACGTGAGCGGCGTCTGCAGCCTGCCGACCCCGCTCGTGGGGCTGTGGTACCGCGAGACCGGCACGGCCAACGGCTGCGCACCCCTCGGTGCACCCGCCGGCGCGATCGAGGCCGCTTCGCTCGCCCGCTCACCGCGCCTCGTGCAGTCGACCGACGGCAACGTGCGCTGCCTGCTGGAGCTGTCCGAGGAGCGCGTGCAGGTCGCCTGTGCCCGAGTGGTGCGCCCGGTCGGCGCCGCCCTCGGCGAAGGCGAGCCCGAGCCGACGTCCTCGCGCCGCAACGCCACCCAGCTGATCGACGCGCTGTTCGATTCGTCGGGCGCCACCAACCCGCGCGGCACGACCCTCGGCCTGGACGACCACGTCCGGGTCACCCGTCGCGGCACCGAGGTGCTTCGCTGCACCAGCCCGGCCGGCACCGGGATCACCTGCACCACGCCGGGTGGCGGCACCCTCGACCTCGGCCCGACCGGCGACCCCGCCTGAGGAGTGCGTGTGATTCCTCGCCCGCGCGGGGAACGTCTCCCACCGATGGCTGATTCCGCTTCCGAACACAAGCGCCTGCTGCTCGTCGTGATCGACGGGCTCGGCAGCGACCCGCTCCGCCGCGCGCTCGCGGCCGGCCACGCGCCGAACATCCAGGCACTCATCGACCACGGCGCCCGCTTCGACGACGCCATCAGCCCCTTCCCCTCGCTGACACCGGTGTGCCTGGCGTCGATCATCACGGGCACGGGCCCCGGCGAGCACCGTATCCCGTCGCTCGGCTGGTACGACCGCGGCAAG
>JAOPYU010000239.1 GCA_025964455.1 Thermoleophilia bacterium
GCCTCGCGGCGAACGAACCGTCCCTGCTGGAGCGGGTCGAGGTGGTCGGGGCGGGCGATGAGCTGCCCTGGGAGCGCGTGGATGGGGCGATCGTGTTCGGCTCGGACGAGACGATCGCGCTCGTTCGTCACCGTCTCGGCCCCGCCGCCGCTGGTCGCGTCGCCGCCTATGGATCACGGCAGGGCATCGCCGTTGCTGCGCCTGGCGCCGACACGGACCCGTCGTGGGCGGAGCGACTCGCCGACGACGTGCTGACCTTCCGCCAGGCGGGCTGCATGAGCCCGTCCTGGCTCTACGTGCTCGGCAGTGACGCGGAGGCGACCGCGCTCGTCGAGCGCGTCGGGCGGGCACTGGCCGTGGCCGCCGGCGACCACGTCGCCCCCGGGATCGACATCGGGTCCGCGCAGCGGCGCTCTTCCGACGCGGACGTGCTCGGAGCGATCGCGGCTGGGATGCACCCGCAGGCCACCGCGCTCTACGCGGGCGACGCGCGCCTCACCGTCGTGCGGGTCGCCGACCACGACGCCCTCGTCCGCGACCTCGGCCAGCTGGGGACGCTGCTGCAGACGGCGGTGATCGCCACGTCGGTCGAGGATCGCGGCCCGCTCGCGGAGCTGCTGCTCACGCAGACGGGCATCACGCGCATCTGCCTTCCGGGACAGGCGCACGAGCCAGAGGCGCTGTGGCCACAGGACGGGATCGGGCGCGTCGCGCCCCTGCTCGGCCGTTGACCGGTCAGTGCCCGCCGTCGGTCGCGCCGGGCGCGATGCCGCCGCTCGGGTGCGACGGGATGCTCGCCCAGCCGCCGTCGCCCTCGCCGGGCACGCCCGGAGCGCGGATGCCGCGGGTCGTCGCCCGCGCCATGCGGTCGAGGACCTCGAGCTGCAGCTCACCGTAGGTTCGCACCTCGTTGCCCTCGGGCAGCGGCGCGATGAGCGCCTTCACCCGCTCCAGGATCTGCTGGGAGAACTGGGGGGTGGCGCCCGTCACGAGCTGGTCGATGTCGTAGATGGTCACGCCGTGAGTCGAAGCCTCGTTCATGACCCCAATCTACACGCCGTGGCGGGGCGCTTTCAGCCGCTGCGGTCGGTTCTGGCCAGCGAGCGGGCCGTTACGTCCCCATGCCCCTTCCACGATACGTCGGTACGATGCCTTCAGTGCACGCGTCCCCCGCATCCGAGCACGCCACCGCCACGAGCAGCGGACGCATCACTGCGCCCCCACTGGTGGATGCTCGCTGGCTGCACGCCAATCGCGACTCGGTGACCGTCATCGACGTGCGCCCGGCTTCGGAACACGCTGGCGCACACGTGCCCGGTTCGATCTCGCTGCCGCTCGACGCGCTGCTGCGCGACGACACCTCACGCCCCGTGATCGAGCAGCTCGCAGCGAGCACCCGCGACGAACTCGCCCGGCTCGGCATCGATCCCGACGCACACGTCGCGCTCGTCGACGACGGCTGCGGCGCAGCGTCGCTCGCCGCGTCGATCCTCGAACTCGCCGGATTGCGGCGGGTGAGCGCAGTCCATGGCAGCGCCATCGACCTGTGGCGCACGATCGGTGCCGACATCGACGAGGGCGTGCACGACGCCGCGGAGAGCTCGGCAGCAGCGTGGGCATCGGTCCCGTCGCGCCACGGGATCGTCGCCGCCTTCGAGGACCTGGTCGACGCCGTGGTGGATGATGCCGCCCACGTCGTGGACGCCCGCTCCCAGCTCGAGCACGAAGGCATCGTCGGCGCGCCCTGCTGCGCGACGCGCGGGGCGATCCCCGAGAGCGTCCACCTCGAGTGGACCGCTTTCTTCGACATCGCCGACGCGCCACGATCCAGTGATCGCGTGCGCGAGATCGCCGCACACGTCGGGCTCGACCCCGACACGGCGATCATCGTCACCTGCCACGCCGGGCACCGCGCAGCGATCGCAGCCCGCGTGCTCCGCGGTGCCGGCTTCCGCAACGTGCGCGTCTCACTTGGCTCCTGGCACGAGTGGGCAGCTCGCGGCCTCGGCAGCGGCGTCGCGGACGACTCGCCGCTGCACGCGTGACGGCCGTCGCGCGGCCACCTGCGGCCAGCGGCGCTCCATCCCTGCTCCGCCGCCCGGCACCCCGCTCGATGATCGGGTGACATGACCGTCTCCGGCCCCGCACTCGACGTCCTCAAGAGCTTCATCGGTGGCGCCAACGCGCAGTACCGCGCGGCGGGCCTCGGCGAGTACCAGATGCGTGTCGCCAAGGACGGATCGGTGACGATCCCGCACCGTCCCACCCCTGCCTTCAAGGTTCCGGCAGCCACCGGAGACGCCGCGGCTGACCAGGCTGCAGCAGGCGCAAGCGCGACGGGCACCGCGCCCGCCGCCGGAGCAGCCGCCCCGCCGGCCGGCGCGAGCGCTGGAGCCACGCCGCCCGTGCCCGCCGACGTGAAGCGCACCGGCCCGGCGCCCAAGATCAGCGGACTGCAGCAGGGCGGCGACAACGCCTTCAAGCTGGCGTGGGCGCCCGTCGCCGGCGCCAAGCAGTACGGCATCTGGCAGGACGGCGTCCTGCTCGGTCACGTTCCCTCGCCGAGTTTCGCCGGCCAGGTCGCAGCGAATGCATCCAGCACCATCCAGGTGGACGCCGTGCTCGCCAACGGTTCGCGCACCGCGCTCACCAAGGCGCTCAAGGTCGCGCGCGATTCGAGCGGCAAGCTGACGTTCGGCGCCGCCGATGGCTCCACCGCAGGCGCTCCGTCGCCGGCAGCTACAGCACCCGCAGCAGCAGCAAGCTGACCGCGCCGGCTGCGACCATGATCGCCAGGTAGCCGAGCTGCAGCTCGCGCGGCGCGCCCGCCCTCGACGCCTTCCACAGCCGCATCGCCATCGCGATCGTGATGAGGACCCCGATTGCTGCGACGATGATGATCAGCGCAAGGCGCATCAGAGCAGCTTGACGGTGGGAGCCCGGCGCGGGGCCGCGTCACCGATCGCCAGGACCATTCCTGACGAGTCGGTGATCGTGATCGAGCGCGACGAGCGCGCGTAGCTCTTGCCGAGGCGTGTCAGGAAGCTCTTCACGAGCTGGATCTGCACCTTCTTGCCGGCGCTCGTCCACTGCTCCTGCGCGCTCGCATCGAGCTTGATGACCAGCACGGCACCCGTTACCGTCGCGCGATAGCGCTTGAGCACCGCAGGCTTGCCGATTCCGCCCGCGCTCGGCACGAGCGTGACGGTCGAGGACACGGTGATCTTGGCCTTCTCCATCACGCCCGTCGCGTCCTTGGCCGCGCGCAGCGCCTCGGGCGAGTTGCCCGAGTTGGTGCCGTCGGTCGTGGTCTGGCTGGCCGCGCCGCCCGTCGCCGCCGCACCGGTCGCGCCCGTGCCGGCACCGCCGGTTCCCGTGGCGCCTGCCGCGCCTGGATCGGTCGCCGATCCCACGCCTCCAGCTGCCGGGTCGGTACCCGTTGCTGCGCCTGCGCAGGGATCGCTCGTCGCCCCGGCACCGGCGCCGGCCGTCGGATCGGTAGCTGCGGCACCTGCCGCTGGATCGGTCGCCGCAGCACCTGCCGCTGGATCCGCTGCGCCGGTCGCCGCCGCCGGATCGGTGCCGGCCGCTGCCGGATCCGCCGCGGTCGCCGCCAGGTCGGGCGTGGCCTCGGCGGCGACGATCACGGAGGTGTCGCTCACGCGGCCCGGGTCGTAGGAACCTTCGCCTGCCGCCAGCACACGATCGCCGCCGGTCCATCCACCTGCCGCGCTCGCGACGGGCGCGCCCGTGGTGGGGTCCGTCGCGGTCGCAGCGCCGCCTGCAGCGGGATCGGCTGCTCCGGCTGCGCCGCCGGCTCCGGCCGCGGGATCAGCTGCGCCGGCACCCGAAGCTGCCGGATCGACCGCGCCTGCAGTGGGGTCGGTCGCCGCAGGATCGACGCCGGTACCGGAGCCCGGGGTCGTCGCGCCAGCGCCGCAGTCGGGGGTGACGCCGACGCCGGTGTCGACGGCCGCCGCGTCCACGGGCGCCTCCTCCTCCTTGGCCAGCATGCCCTGGAGGGGCCCCAGCGGGAGGTTCGGCGGCTTGCCGAACATCGTGAGGACCACGGCTGCGAGCACGAGCACGCCAGCCACTGCGCTTATGAGCTTCATCTGCTTCGACATCGAGACCCTCCTTCCCACGGCACCTGCCATGGGAACATCGGACGCCGAATGTCGCCTACCGGTTCCCCGCAGGGAACTCAATCCAAGGTCCACCAAGCCCAGTCGAGGGCATGTGTTCGATTCCCGTAGGGAACTCGAACGAACGTCCACCCGGCCCCAGTCGAGGGCGTGTGTTCGATTCCCGCAGGGAACTCGAACACCAGCCCTCGATCCTAGAAACCGTGGATCCGGTTCTGGACGAAGAAGTTCTCGTCGGGCAGACCGTAGAAGCCGTCGAACGGGCGCACCATCGCGACCACGTTGGTGCCGTCGGGCACCTGCACCTTGAGCGCCGTGCCGACGATGAAGTTGCTCGCGTCGTGGCGGTCCTTGCGTGCCGGGAGCGGGCCACCGTGCTGCATCACCGCGATCATCGGCAGGACCACGCTCATCACGCGGTTGTCGGGCGCCAGGTTCGGCACGCCGTACTTCTTGGAGTTGCCGCCCGCGACGGACAGGCGCGTCTTGTTGTTGGCGAACGCCTTCGTGAGCGGCCCGCTCGCAGCCATCTGGCTGATCGTCGTCTTGAGGTTGGTGTCCATGGCGGTGATCGCCGTGTCGATCTGGCCGAACTCCGTGACGATCGACTTGGTCGATGCCGCCGATGCGCTCACGTTCGTGCGCAGGGACCCCATGCTGCCGGCGGTGGAGCCGAGCTTGCCGTCGACGCTGCCGAGCCGCGAGTTGGAGTTGGAGACCGCGCCACCGACGACCCCGAGCTGCTTGTTGAGCTCCATCGTCTTGGCCGCCATGCCCCCGGTCGCCTCGGCGATGCCCGCCATGTTGCCCTGCAGGTCGATCAGGTTCCTGGAGTTGGAGTCGATCGCCTTGAGCGAGCCGTTGGACTCGTGCATCAGGCCGGTCAGTTCGTAGGTCGAATCAGCCACGTCGCGCATGAGCTTGATCGGGTTGGCGCTCGACCCGTTCCCGCCCATCGCGGTCGGCGTCGCCACGAGCAGCAGCAGCACGGCCATGAGGATGAGCGGCGCGATCGGCTGGCGCCGCGGCGCATCACCCCAGAGCAGCTCGCCCGGCGCGTGTCCGGTGCTCGGCAGCAGGTTGCGTGATGTGAATGCGGAAGCGGTCATGTCAGTCAGCCCTGGGGTCGGGTTCGGTCGGTCACGGACCGGTGTAGATAGGCCACACGTTTCGCTGGAAGACCGGGATCGGCTTGACCTCGGCGCGGATGCCCGGTAGCGGCGGGAGCGTCTGCTTGGGCAGGTCGGCGCGGATCGTCATTCCGCCGCCGGTCGGGGGCGCCGCGATGTAGTTCATGATGCGGATCGTGTAGGCCAGGCTCGAGTTCATCTTGTCGAGCCCCGAGCGCATCCGGCGCGTGCCGAGGAGCATCTCGTGCTGGGTCTTCACGAGCGGCGTGATGTTCCCGTTGAGCGAGGTGATCGTCGTGGCCAGGGTGTCTGTACCCTTGGAGGCGCCCTCGAGCGAGCCACGCATGGACGTCGTGGAACCGGCGATCGAGGTCAGCTGCTGGTTGAGCTTCGCGGTCGTGCCGGTCATCTCGTGCAGGTGCCCCGCGGAGGTCGTGACCTCCGTGCTCGTCGACTTCACCGTGCCGACGATCGCGCCGAGGTGGCGCGAGGTCCGGGGCACCGTGTCCATGGTCTTGTTGAGGATGTCGAGCCCGCCGTTCGCTATGGCCAGCTGCTCGTTCATGACCTTGAGGTCGCGGTTCATCGATTCCATCGTCGTCAGCAGCGACTGCGCGCCGACCAGGATCACCACGACGCATGCCAGCAGCAGCACCGAGGCTGTCGCCTTCGTGCCGAGCGTCAGCGCCAGCGCGTCGGTGCGCTGGGCGAGCTCCTCGAGCGAGAAGGTGCGCACCGGGCGCGCGGCAGGCATGCCGGCGCCGGGCGATGCCATCGCAGCACCGCCACCCGTGACTGACACAGTGCCGCGACCGCTCAGCATGGCACGACCTTTCCGTTGCGATCGCCCCATGCGTTGGGCGGGATCACCGTGGCGTAGACCTTCGCGCTGCCGTTGCGCAGCGGGCCGAGGAAGATGTCGACCTCGAGGTTGTTGGTGATGCCGCACACGCCCATGATGTTGACGCTGTTGTTGATGTGGCCCAGGCGCCCGTTGGTCGCGGCCAGACGACCGCCGAGCGAGCCGAGCACGTCACCGGTCGCGACGACGTCCTTGCGCATGGATCGCACGCTGACGACCTGCGACTTGAGGCCCGCGGCGATCACCCCGAGCTGGCTGCTCATGCTCGAGTTGATCTCGTTGACCTTGCCGATCTCCTCGTCGAGCGTGATGAGCGTGGTGTCCATCTGCTCCATGCCCTTGGCGATCGTGTCGACGTCCTTGAGCATGCCGCCCATGGTGCCGTCGATCGTGCCGAGCTGACCCTTCAGCTCCTTGGAGTCCGACGACATCTTGGCGAGGCTCCGGGTCTTGGTGTCGAGGTTCGCGAGCCCCTGGTTCGCCGTGCCGAGCTGCAGCTTCAGCTTCTCGTTGCCGGAGCTGATCGAGGAGAGCGTGTCGGCGAGCGATCCCATGAAGCCGAGGATCGCCCAGATCGCCACGAGCAGGCACACGAAGACGATCACCGCGGCGAGGGTGCGCTGGCGCGGATCCTGCGCGACCCGCACCGGGGCTGCATAGCGCGGCGGGCCGACGGGAGCGAGCTCCTCCGGCTCCACGAAGGTCGGCTGCGGCTCGGCGGCGGGCTCCGCGACCGGCTGCGCCGGGGGCATCACGTACTGCACGGGGAGCGGCTGCTCGACGTGCCCGTGTGTGGGGGCGTACGGCGGCTGCTGCGCGGGCTGCTGGTGCGCGAAGGGGTAGTGCCACTGCCCCTGCTCGTCCTGCCAAGGCTGGGTCCAGCCACCGTAGATCGGCTGCTGCGGCTGCTCGGGCTGCTGCGGCGGCGTGGCTGCCGGCTCGTGCGCGTGCTGCGGAGGCAGCTGGTGCGCGTTGCCGGCGAGCGACTGCCAGCTCGAGCCGAGCGGTGTCGCGTCGTCGTGTGGTTCGCCCCATGCGCTCATCCGGTCGGCGCTCCCTTCGCGAGCGGCAGCCCGTACTTCTGCATCTTGGCCGCGATCGCGCTCAGCTCGACGTTGATGGCAGTCGTGTCGGCGTTGATCTTGGCGAGCTGCGCGTGCGTGCGCGCGGTTGCCGACGGCAGCGTGCCGAGCAGGCCGGTCATCTTCTTGGTGCTCGCGTTGACACCGTCCACGCCCGTGGCGAGCTCCCCGCTGGTCGCATCCATGCGCCCGACCACCTTGATGAGCGAGTGCTTCTCCTTGAGGATCAGCTCGAGCTCCTCGTTGGTTGCGGCCATGGCGTCGCGCGTGTGCGCGAGCGTCTTGGACTGGCTCGCCAGCACCTTCTCGAGCTCGGCGGACGGCGCTGCGCGCTCGATCACGCTCTCCATGACCTGGTTGCCTTCGGTCATGTGCTCGACCGAGGCGTGCAGGTGGGTCGCGATGCCCTTGGTGGTCGCGAGCGAGATCTGTCCGACCACCAGCACGATGGCGAGCACGATGCCGGCGATGCCGACCATCGCCTGTCCACCCGCACTGCCGAGTCGCTGCTCGTCCACGAGCACCGCCAGCGGGGATCCGTCGTTGCGGGAGTACGCGCTCACAGTCCGGCCCTCGCTTCCCATGCGTCGGCGGGGCGCGCGGGCTGCGCGCCGGTCGTCGGTGCCGCCTCTCCTGCGCCGCCGCCCTGCGTGGCGAGCTCGCGCATGACCACGTCGAGCGGTCGACCGTCATCGGTCGTGGGGATCGGCACCTCGCCCGGGAGCGATGCGTTGAGCGCCTTGGTGTTGGCGAGCGCCGCGGAGGTGCCACCCTTGGCGATCGATCCGGCCTTGGCTTCGATGGCCGCCATCCGCTTGGTGAGTTCCTGGGTGGAGCCCGCGAGCCCGAGCATGGAACCCGACAGGAAACCGATGTCGGTGTTGAGCGACTCCATCGTGTCCGCGCTGCGCGCGCTCACGGCGCCGAGCGCGGCGATCTGCTCCTTCATCTCCGTCGTCGTGGCGCCCACGTTCCCCAGGCCCGAGTCGATCGCCTCCACCGACGCGTTCATGGTGACGAGCGCCGAGACCATCGCGGGGATGGCGGCCTCGCTGCGGTTGATCGACTTGATGTAGCCGACGTACGACGTGGGGTCGTCGGAGGAGTTCTCGGCGATCCACTTCATGTTCCCGTCGAGCGACTGGGAGATCTTGAGCGGGTCCATCGAATCCGGCTTGTTGCGGTTCGGGGCTCCATCGACGTCGTAGCCGAGCTTGCCGGGAACGCCGGCGATCGTGGCGAGCAGGCCGACCACGCAGATGGCGAGGCCGCCGATGAACAGCAGCGTCGACCAGTGCAGCTTCTGCGGCCGCGGCGCCGGCAGCACGACGGGTTCGGCGGCGCCTCGCGGCGTCGCGCTCCCGTGTCCCGGCTGCGGTCCACCGACCGCATAGCTGCTTGCAAAGTCCATCGTCCTGCGTCCCGTCCCGAGATGCGTCCCTACCACTGTGTCGCGCTGGCTGGCGCGACCGTTGCACCGCGGCCCATGTCAGGCCACGCTGCGGCCTGACTCAGTGCTCCTCGCCCGCCGCGTGGGCATGCTCGGTGCGGTTGTGCGCGAGGCTGTCGACGACGCTCGGGATGACGATGCGTCCGTCGGCGAGCTGCTGGTAGTCGCCGCTGGGCGCGAAGTCCGAACGGACCGTGCGCACCTTGCCGTCCTGGCCCACCTCGATGAGCGTGTCGGCGACGTTGTTGCGCTCGTCCTGCTCGAGCACCTCGTCGCTCGGGTCGAAGCTCTGGCGCAGCACGTAGCGGCCCGGCTGGAGGTTCGGCACCTTGAAGCTCTGGCCCTCCAGGCCTGCGCCGTAGACGTCCGCCATGCCGACCGAGATCCCCTGGACGACGTCGGCGTCGACGATGTCGCGGTCGACCTTGCCCTTCGCCTGGAGCTTGCTCGCGAGCTCCTGGTTCTTCGGGTCCTTGACGTCGAACGAGTCGATGTCGGTGATGTAGAAGGACTGCTTCACGCCACCGGCGATCTCTGAGTCGACCTTCGGGCGGCCGCTGCCATCCGCGTTGAACAGCTGGAAGTAGACGAAGTCGTCGAAGTGCAGGTGGCTGTGGTCGCGGCGCTCGTCGAGGCGCAGCCCGCCCTGCAGGTCGCGCTCGGACGCGGTGCCGTCCTGGTTGAAGATCACCTGGGTCGTGCGGCTGGAGCCCGCCTGCTCGTCGAAGTGCAGCGCGAGCTGCAGCGCCGCCGCGCCCTGGTTGCCGACGACCGAATCGAACCGGATCTCGTCCCCCTGGCGGTACACGTCGGTGGGGGCGGCCTGGACGCCGTCGGGGAGCAGGTCCCCCTGCTTGAGCGTCGCGAGGCGATCACCGGTGTCGGCCGGCGCGGCGGGTGTGGAGCCGCCTGCGCGGATCGCGTCCACGACGCCCGCGGCAGCAAGACCCACGCCTGCGCCGAGCAGCGGCCCGAACGCCTTGGTGTTGCGCGCGAGGATGGCTCCGGCTCCAGCAGCTGTGCCGACGCCCGCGAGGATCCCGCTCACCAGCTTGCGGGTGTCGGGCGAGTCGCTCGTCAGCTTCGAGGCG
>JAOPYU010000278.1 GCA_025964455.1 Thermoleophilia bacterium
AAGGCCGCCAAGGATTCCGCGACCACGCCGGAGGCCGCAGGGGCCATGCCCGCGCCCGTCGGTCCAATGGCGAACGTCATCGACGGACTCGCGATGTCCGGCCCCGAGGTCGTCTTCGAGCCGTCGCCCGATGCCGATGCCACGCCGGCGCCCACCCGCACGCGCCTCGGACTGCTGGAGATCGTCGCGATCGTGCTGCTCGCCGCACTGGCAGGCGTCGCGGGCTTCAAGGTGATGTCGACCAAGGGTGACCTGGCCGACGCGCCGGCCGCCACCCAGCAGGCCGTGCCGGCCGAGGTCGCGCCCGTCGTGGCCCCGGTCACGCCCGCCACCCCCGCCAAGGCCCTCACACCGGCGCAGAAAAAGGCCGCCGCCGCGAAGGCCGCGGCACGCAGGAAGGCTGCTGCCGCCAAGAAGGCAGCTACAGCCAAGAAGGCAGCCGCTGCGCCCGGCGCCGCACCCGGAGCAGGAACCACCCCGGCAGCCCCCGCAGCGGCGCCGCCCGGCGGCCCGGTCGGCAACGGCGGTGCCTCCAGCGCCCTCGCCGATGCCGCGGGAACCGCAGCGTCATCAGCTCCGTCAGATACCGCAGGTGCTCAGGATTCCGCCAGCGCTGCCGATGGAGCAGTCGTGACGGCGGCGGCCGCAGATGACACCAACCCGTTCGCCCGCCCGTGAGGAACCCCATGCCTGACCAGACAGCCCACAACCGAGCGGGATGGCCTGCACCGCAGGTCGCTGCTATGGTGGAAGCAGACCCGGTCCGGGACGGAGCGCAAACCGTCGAAGGGCCAACACTTCACGATCGGGAGACCGAGTTCGGCCGCGGCCTTGCTTCGTTCGACAGGTCACCCACCTGCTTTGGCAGGTCCTCACGAGCGTCTGCGTTGCGTGTCGGGCCGGGTCCTTCTCTCTCCTCGCGACTTCGTCGCAGCGCCCTGCTGATCGGCGCACTCGCACTGCTCGCCACTGGCTGTGGTGGCGGCGATGACGCTGCGGCGGTCGACCCTGCAGCTACGGCAGCGGCAACCCCGACGACCGATGCGAACGGCGCGGTCGTCGGCGGAACCGGCACCGCTCCCGCGGCAGCCACCGGCGACACCGGCAGCACCCTCGGCGACGACACCGCCACGCCCGGCGCCAACGAGATCGCCGGTGCGAATGCCGCTGGCGGCTCGCCCGTCACCGTCACCGCGATCACGCCCAAGAAGTTCGCCAAGGCGCACTGCATCAAGCCGATCATCGTCGTCTTCTACCAGCCGGGCTCGGTCGTCGACCAGCGCCTGTACGCGGAAGCAGCAGCCGCGGCGGCATCGGTGAAGGGCATCGTCTCGCTCACCTTCACGCCGAAGGACACGAAGCTCTACGGCGACCTGCCGGCCAAGCTCGGCCTGCTCTCGACCCCCGGCCTGGCGGTCGTGGACCGGAGCGGCAAGCTCGAGAACTTCTGGGTGACCTACGTCGACCGCGCCCTGATCCGCCGTTCGCTCCAGAACGCCGCCGCTGCCAAGCCGTGCAAGGTCGCCACCGACGAGGCGCCCGCCGCCGGATCGGCGCTCTCTGATGCTGCACTCGTGGCCAACGGCGGGACGGTCGCCAACACGACCGCCAACCCGCTCGCCGGCACGGAGCCCGGCACGGCCGCAGTCGATGCCGCAGGAGCACCTGCCTCGACGACCGGCTCGCCGGCGCTCGACACGGCAGCCGCCGGCGCCGTCGCCCCGACCACCTGACGCACCGCGCTCGGCCCTGGGTGCGCTACCCTTCGGGCGATGCGCAGCCTGCAGGAACACCTGGATGCACCGAGCCTCGGCGACGGTTTCATGGACGACCCTGCGCTCGCATCGGCTGACGGCTGCGCGGGGGGCTCCTGTGGCGTGCTCGCGCACTATCGGCTCGAGGTCGACGCCGCGGGCGTGATCCGCGACTGCTCCGCCCGCATCCGTGGACGGGCCTCCGCATTCGCCACCGCCAGTGCCCTGTGCGAAGGCGCGCGCGGGCGCACCCTGCTCGAGGCATCGCGCCTCGGTATCGCCACGCTGCATCCGAGCTTCTCGCAGATGGACGAGGAGGACCTCGAGCGGGCGCTGGTCGCCGAGGACGGGTTCCACCACGCGCTCGGTCGGTGGCTGCTCGAGCGCATGCACGATGCGCCGCGCGGCGTGGGCGCCGAGCGACCCGTGATCGCCGCCATCGACGCCGATGCGAATCGCCACGCGAGCGTCGTGGTCGGGATGAGCGGCGGCGTCGATTCGGCGGTCACGCTCCATCGCATGCTCGACGAACACGGGCCTTCGGTCGTGGGAGCGACCCTGCGACTGTGGATCGATCCGCTCGCGCCCGACCCCGAGGCCGCATGCTGCAGCCCGGATTCGGTGCGCCGCGCGCGCCACACGTGCCACGCCGCGGGCGTCGGCCACCTCTCGATCGACCTGCGCGAATCCTTCGCGGCGAACGTGGTCGTCCCGTTCGTCAGCTCGTACGCGGGCGGGGAGACGCCCAACCCGTGCGTGCGCTGCAACGGGCGCTTTCGCCTTGACGAGCTCGTGCGCCTCGCCGACGTGCTCGGCGCCGAGCACGTCGCAACGGGCCACTACGCACGCATCGTCGTGCGCGACGGCACGCACCTGATCGCCCGCGGCATCGATCGCAACAAGGACCAGTCCTACATGCTCGCCGAGGTCGCTCCGGCGACCACGGCCCGGCTGCGCTTCCCGCTCGGGGAGGAGCACAAGCCGAGCGTGCGCGCCGAGGCCGCGGAGCTCGGGCTCGCCCAGTCGACCGCCAAGGAGAGCCAGGAGGTCTGCTTCCTGGGCGGCGGTGACTACCGCCAGTTCCTGGAGCGCAGCCGTGCGCTCGGCCGCAGCGGCGAGATCGTGCTCGACCCCGGCGACGGCAGCGACCGCCGCACCGTCGGCACCCACGGCGGGGTCGCCCGCTTCACGCCCGGCCAGCGCCGCGGCATCGGCGTCGCCGCCGAATCGCCGCTCTACGTCCTCGACGTCGATGCGCCCACCGGCCGCGTGCTCGTGGGACCGGCGGCGGCCGCAGCCACCTACCTCGATCGCACCGCCGTGAGGGTCGACGACATGCGCTGGCACGACCCCCGCCCCCCCGAGCACGTTCGCGTGCAGCTGCGCTATCGCATGCGGGACGGCGCTGCCCCGGCGCGTGTGGAGCACGGTCGGGAAGCCGGCAGCGTGACTCTTCACCTCGATGAAGCGCGCCGCGCGCCCGCGCCGGGGCAGGTCGCCGTCATCTACGACGAGCACGACGTCGTGCTCGGCAGCGGACGGATTCGTCGGGAACCTGTGCTGGCGGACGCCCGACGCGACAGCTAGGCTCTCCGCCATAGAGGGTGGAGGAGGCAGCACCTGTGGACGGCGATACCGCGAAGGCGATCATGTGGCTCGGCCTCGCGCTGCTCTTCGCGCTGCTCGGGGCCGGCCTCGGCTACGCCTTCTGGCGGCTCGGTCGCCTGCTGCGCGGCACCGAGCGTGAGCTGCACCGCACCGTCGACGAGGTCGTGCCGCTCATGGCCAAGGCCGGCGTGAGCATGGATCGCGTCAACGACCAGCTCGGCAAGGTCGACGTGATGATGGACAGCGCGGTCGACATGGCCGAGGCGCTCGACAGCACCGTGCGCGCCGTCTCACATGCCGTCACCGAGCCGGTTCGGGCCGTCTCCACGACCGTCGCCGGCGCCGCGGAGGCCGCCCGCAGCTTCCGCGAGCGCATGTCCTCGGAGGAGGGGCCTGCGCCCGAATCTGCCGAAGGGGATGACTCGTGAGCACGCTACGTGGCATCATCGGCGCGGTGGTCGGCGCGACGGCAGCAGGAGTAGCACTGCGGGCGCGCTCGATCGCGAAGGAGCGCGGGCAGTCCCTGGGCGAGGTCGTCACCGACCTTCCGGGAATTCTCGCGGAGGACATGACACGCATCAGCGATGCCGCGCGACACGCCGTCGACGACGGCAAGGCGGCATCGCGCGAGGCACGAATCGATTTCGACGAGCAGGTTGCCGCCCGCAGCCGTCGAACCAAGGGGAACGATGGCTGACTCTGTATCACTGAGCTTTCCGCGCGACTCGCGTTACTACGCGGTCGCACGCCTCGTGGTGGGTGGCATGGCCGCGCCGCTGCAGATGTCGTACGACGCGCTCGACGACCTGCAGCTCGCGATCTCCAGCCTGCTCGACCACGAGGACCTTGCCACCGCCGGTGCCGGCGTCGGCGGCGCGCCCGGCGACGTGCGCCTGCGCCTCGAGGTGGACGAGCACCAGCTCGTCGCCGCGATCGGCAGCTTCGTGACCGGCAGCATCGATCGCGCATTCGAGCGATCCGCCCAGCAGGGTGGCGACCTCGGACTCCGTCGCCTGCTCGACACGATCGTCGACGACGTCACCGTGGACGGCGATGGTGACGGCGACGGCGAGTGGATCACGCTCACCAAGCACGTGAAGGCGATCGCCTGATGAATCGTCGCCCAGAGGACATCATCGTCACGGCAGGCCTCGATCCCGCGATCCAGCAGGACATCGAGGAGAACCTGAACGAGCCGGTTCGTCGCCCCACGGCCGACGACAAGGTCGACCACCAGCTGCTCTACGCCTACCACCACGACGGCAGCATGAAGGCACGCGAGCAGCTCATCGAGCTGTACCTGCCGCTCGTGCGATCGCTGGCGCGCCGCTACTCCTATCGCGGGGAGCAGCTCGAGGACCTCGTGCAGGTCGGCTGCATCGGCCTGATCAAGGCGATCGACCGCTTCGACATCGAGCGCGGGGTCGAGCTCACGACCTATGCGACGCCGAACATCATCGGCGAGATCAAGCGCCACTTCCGCGACAAGGGCTGGGCCGTGCGCGTGCCGCGTGGCCTGCAGGAGCTCAATGTCCGCCTCAGCAAGCTCATCGAGGAGCTGACGGTGCAGCTCGAGCGCTCCCCGACGATCGCGGAACTCGCCAAGGCGAGTGGCGCGACGGAGGAAGAGGTGCTCGAGGCGCTCGAGACCGGCCAGGCGTACTCGTCGGTCTCGCTGTCGTCCGGTCCGTCCGGCGGCGATGACGATGGCGACCTGGATCCGCTCGAGTCGCTCGGCTCGATCGAGGAGCAGTACGCGATCACCGAGGACCGCGCCGTACTGGCGCCGGGCTTCGCCGCACTCGATGACCGCGAGCGGTTCATCCTGCACCTGCGCTTCTTCGAGGGCCTCACGCAGTCGCAGATCGCGAGCCGCGTCGGAATTTCCCAGATGCACGTCTCGCGCCTCATCCGCCGCTCACTCCAGAAGATCAAGGACGAGATCGGCACCGCGGAGTAGCGTGCGTACCGGGCGGGCGGCACGAGGTCTGCGATGGGCCGTGCGTCCCGGTCTCGCGGCGCTGGTCACGATGTTCGTGCTGTCGGCACCGTTCGCGTTCGTGTTCGTGAACTCGGCGTTCCATGACGTGGTCGCAGACGGTCCGAATGACGACATCGGGTGGGCACTGGTCGCAAGGCATGTACTTACGATCGGTGTCGCGACCGCCGTGGCTGCTGGGGCGACCGTCGACCGTACTGGCCCGATCCGTCCCTGGAACGTGCTGGCGAGTGGAGCCTGTGCTGCGGCGTGCACGAGCCTCTGGTTCTGGTACTTCGACGGGTACTACCTCCCATGGCTGGCAAGCGTCACGGTGGTGATCGCGACGCTGCTGGGGGCCGCGATCGCCATTCGATTCGTCGCGCGGTTCGCGCTGCGTCGAGAACTCGTCGCGATCGTCGGGATCTGTACCGCGCTGCTGGCCGTGCTCCTGCTGGTGGATCGCATCGATCGCTCGTACCGGGCGTTCGACCTGGAGCGAATGAACGAGATCGGAATCGCGGAGTGACCGGAGAGACAGCCAATGCCGTCGTGGATCGGTTGGTCGATGCGCTCGTGCCTGAGACCGACCGCGCCCGGGTGCGCGCGGTCCTCGCGCAGCAGGCCGGGCCTGATGCACTCCGCATGCGCTCGGCGATCGTGCGCCTGTTCGCAGAGGGACGCATGCCGCTGGAGCAGGCGGCCACGCTCGCCCTCGTCAACCGTCGCGACCTGCTGACGGCTGCAGGGTTCAGCGAGGATGTCGAATCGCATCGCGAGTGGGTCGACCGTGTGTTGGACCCCGGCGCCTCGTAAGGGTCACTGTGCAGAACCGATAACCCCTCGATCGTTTCTGTACAGACGAGGGTGCCTGGTCGGTTCGCGGACCGTCAAATGTGCAGAACCGATACCCCCTCGATCGTTTCTGTACATGGAGGAGGGCCGCGGCCTGCCCGGTCAACATCAGCCCGGCAGCATGTCGGCAAGCTGCGCCGCACACCGAGCCGGTTCCGCGATGGGCACGTCGTGATCCTTGTCCTGCATTGCCGCGTAGCGGATGCTCGGTGACGATTCCGCGATCCGCCGCATGAGGTCGTGGTCGACGCTCG
>JAOPYU010000272.1 GCA_025964455.1 Thermoleophilia bacterium
GACGGTGTCTTCCCGCTCGTCTTCCTCGTCGCGATCCTGCGTGGTCTCGGCCAAGGACTGGAACTTCCGCGCCAGGCAGCCATCGACGCGCTCGTGCTGGTGCTCGCGATCGGCTACGTGGGCTTCCTGGTCTTCGTCGAACCGACCCTCTCGGCGCACCAGACCATGCTCGAGACGTTCCACGACATGTCACCCCTCGTGGATCTGGGATCACTCATGGTACTCGCGGCGATCGTGCACGCTCGTGGCGAGCAGCGAAGCACCCGGATACAGATCGCAATGGTTGCGCTCGCGATCTACGGCGTGGCCGGCGTTCTGGGTGGAGCGCTGAGGCTGGACGACGACGTGGTCCTGCTCGGACGACATGCGGCGCTCGTCGCGATCTGCGCAGCCGCCCTCCTGCCGACCCAGCCCGGTCGACGTGACCGCGACATCCGCGACCACCGGGAACGGCGCGTGGTCTCGCACGACCGGGGCTCAGGGTTGGTCCTGCTTGGACCGCTGTCGGTGCTCGCAGTAATCATCCGCCAGAACGTGGCGCACGACATCCGCACCTCGACGATCGTCGTGGCCTCGATCGCGTGCGGGCTGGTGATGCTCCGCCTGTCGCTGGCCGCCCGCGCGAGCCGAGCGGCAGCCCTCGGCCTCGAGACCGAACTGGCCACGCAGGAGCGGCTGGCGATCACCGATGTGCTCACCGGGGTGGGCAACCGTCGGTACTTCGAGGAAGTGCTCCGGGTGGAGGGCGCTCGGGCGGCGCGCCACGGCCGGACCCTGGGCCTGCTCGTGTTCGATCTGGATCGATTCAAGTCGATCAACGACCAGCACGGTCACGGCATCGGTGACGATGCCCTGCGCATGGTCGGGGCGGTGCTCCGGGCGACGCTGCGCGACAACGACGTGGTCGCACGGTTCGGAGGGGAGGAGTTCGTTGCGCTGCTGCCTGAGACCGACGAAGCTGGGGCGGCGATCGTGGCGGAGCGATGTCGCGCAGCGATCGAAGCGTCACCGGTGGCGCTGCCGGACGGGTCGCTGCTCACGGTCACGACCTCGATCGGTGTGGCCTGCAGCCCGACGCATGCCGATTCGGTGGAGGAGCTCGTCCACTTCGCCGACCAGGCTCTCTACGTGGCCAAACGGGGCGGGCGCAATCGCGTACAGGTGGGACTCGACGATGCGACCCGGGAAGATCCGGTGCGCGTTCGGGCGTCGCGAGGTGTTGTCGCGGCTCTCGAACGCCTCGCCGCGGCAGTCGAGACCGCGGTCGACATGCCGGGCGAAAGCGTGACGGCAGCGGACATTGCAGCTGCCGTTGCGGTCCGCGTCGGACTCGACGACGACGCGGTCGAATTGTGCCGGTCGACCACGCGGCTGGTGGGTCTCAACCGGGCAACTCGTGGCGACATCCCGGGCGAAGGATGGCGCTCCATGCCGGCCCTGCTGCTGGACACGGTTGGCGAGGCGCCGGAGATCTCGCTGCTGCTCGCCGAGGTCGCGCGCGCGGACGACGTGCGTATCGAGGCGCGGCTGGTGAGGCATTGCCTCGCTTGGCGGTGGCTCGCGACCCAACTGGGAGTGGCGGAAGCCGAGCTCGACCATCCGGATAGGTGCGAAGCGCTGGTGGCTCGAATCACGGTGCTCGTCACGGGTGGCGAGGTCGCCGGGCTCTCCGTGGCTGCGTGACGGGGCCCCTCGGCGCAGCCCCACCCCACGCGGGGTCAGGCCGGTCCTGCAGGCGCGCCAGTGTCGCTCAAGAACGGCGGCGTACCGGCCGATGGAACGAAGGTCGAACTGCATGCCTTCGGACGGCGCGCTTCGACCGCACCGGCACTCCCACCACGCATCGCGGCGGCCCACGCTGAGCCAGATCCAGCCAGATCCAGGTTGGTACCCCGACCCCGCAGGGTCCGGGGGCGTTCGGTGGTGGGACGGGCTCGGATGGACCGAGCACGTCGCGGCAGGCGGCGACGAAGGTGAACACGCGGACGACGAGGTCGAGGAGGTCGCCTACATCGAGGTGGCCCGGGCGGCGAAGGTCACGCTCGTCGACGACGGGGAGCTGCATGCTCGCCCGCGCGAGCAGGTGTTCGCAGGGTCGCTCCGGGGCAGCGTGCCGACCATCGCCGAACGGCTTCGCCTCGACGCCGACACGCTGCTCGGCCTGCGCGGCATCCAGCTCGCCGGGGCAGCCGCCCTCACCCTGTTCTTCGGATGGCTTGGAACGCATGGGTTGCTCGGAGATGGCGGAGGCAGCCTGCCCGGCCTGCTGATCTGGATGGGTGCAGCGCTGCCGGTGGCGACGTGGCTGACGATGCGCGAGCAGTCGCGACAGGAGTGGTGGACGCACTGGTGCGTGAGCCGCGGATTCACGCCCGGCGACGCACGGGGCTCCGATTCGATCGTTCCCACGGGTCTCGCGAGCGCGCCCTTGGTGGGACCGGCCGAGCGCTGCGTCGTGGAGCGGATCGCGACCCGCGAGCTGTGTGGGCGCCGTGCCGTGCTCGCCACGCTGCTGCACCTCACCCCGCCGGTCGGCGTCGATCCGGACGACGCGGTCGATGCGCGCCGCACACCGGTCGTGCACCGCACCACCTGCATCGCGCTCGAGCTGTCCGAGGCCGCGACCGCGCGCTGGCCCGGCGCCTGCATCCGCGCCGACCACCTCGCGCGCCGGCCCATGGCGCTGCGCTCGATGCTCGGTGCCCTGCTGCCGCGCCCCGCTGTCACGGGTGCGCACGCACACGTCAGCGCGGATCCGGCGCAGGCACACCACCTCGTGACGACGCTCGCCGACGATCGCCTCGAGCGGTACCTCGCCGCGCACCCGCTCGACGCCGACCTGGTCGGCGGATGGCTCGTCGTCACGCGCGATGGCCTGCTCGAGACCAACGAGGACCTCGAGGAGCTGTGTCGCGACGCGCTGGTGCTGCACGAGCTCGTCGTGCCCGAGCACGAGCTGCCAGCTGCACGCGAGGCGGCGGCCCAGGCAGCGCGCGACGAGCAGATGCGCGCCCAGGCCGAGCGCGAGGCCGCACGCGACGCGGCCGAGCGGGCTGCGTGGATGACTGCCGAGCAGCAGGGCGACGACGGGCAGCAGTACGCGGCCGCTGCGTGAACGTCAGTCGGGCACGATGCGCACCATGAGGTGCTTGTAGGTCGGTATCAGCACATGCTTGGCATACGTGCGGTCGAGCACCTCGACCCGACCCGGCACGGCGAGGATGCGCTGCATGAGCATGCGCATCTCCCCGCGGGCAAGGTTGTTCCCGATGCAGAAGTGCGGGCCCGCCCCGAAGTGCAGCTGACGCAGCTCCCGGGGCACCTCGCGGTGCGGACAGAAATCCCCGCCGTCCGGCACGACGCGCGAATCGCGGACCGCGTTGTTCAGGAAGGCGACGACGAGCTTGTCCTTGCGCATCTTCGCGCCGCGGAAGACGGTGTCCTCCGCGACCCAGCGCGTGATGATCGGGACGGGCGTCGTGACGCGGATGCTCTCGTCGATCGTGTCCATGAGCGTGTCGGGATCGCCCCGCAGGCCGTCCCACTGATTCGTGTCACTCAGCAGCGCGACGATGCGCGACCCACCTGACTGCGTCGTCTCGAGGCCGCCAAGGATGAGAACGACGAGGATCCCGCGGGCGATGTCCCACGGCACGCCGCGCGCCTTGAACCGTCCCGGCACCGTCCGCTCGTCGCCCGCCTCGTAGGTCTCCTCGAGCCCTTCGATGAGCAGGTCGAGCCGCTCGTTGACGAGCTTCAGCTCCTTCGGCGTGAACGCGCGAAGCCGCGCCGGGATCATGTTGGCGAGCTGGCGGCCGAGCTCGGACAGCTGGATGGCGCGCTGCTCCTGCTCCTCCACCGTGTCGAAGCTCTCGCCATTGAGGTCGGCCACGATCGCGCCGGTCATGATCTTGGTGAAGCGCGCGATGTCGACGGTCTCGCCCGCACGCAGCTGGGCCTCGAGCCGGTCCATGACGCCCGTGAGGACCCGGTCGCACAGCTCGTTCACGTACCTGGGTGTGAACAGGTCCACCAGCTTGTGGCGCAGCTCCTTGTGCGGCGCGCCGTTCTGGTTGGTCAGCGAGTTCGGGCCGACCACCTGCGAGAGCAGGACGGTGTCCGGCTTGGAGTTGGTGTTCGGGAACCGCTCCTCGTCGAGCAGCATCTCGCGCACCGCGACGGCGCCGTTGATGCCGTAGCCCAGGAACGGGATCTTCACGACGTCCTGACCGCGCGTGCCGCGCCAGCGCGCATACATGTTGAAGTACCACATGAGCCGCTGGGACCGGCGGAACAGCCGGTGCTCGTTGCGCTTCGCGACGCGCGAGGACGGGTTCGGCGGCGCTGCAGGTGCGAGGGTCGAGGTCACCCCACGGACCTACCTGCGCCATCCCCGCTCGAAACGCCGCCCTCTCCTGATTTTGGTGACGTAAGCCGGACCAGGGGCGGTCAACGTCACCAAAATCAGGAGAGCGAGGGAGTCAGGGCACGTCGATGGTCGTGAGGCCGGCGGGGAGGTCGATGGCGGGGGCGTAGCCGAGCTGCTCGCGGGCCTTGGTGAGGTCGTACACGAAGTCCTTGACCAGGTGGCTCAGCTGGAACCGCGTGATCGGGGGCTTGGGGCCGCGTCCGAAACGGCACGCCGCCTCCATGGCGTGGGCGAGCGCCCAGACCGGGCCGGCGGGCAGGTACAGGATGCGTGGCGGCCGGCCGAGCGTCACGAGCACGGTCTTGAGGCACTCGTCGAGCGTCGGCGCCGTCGGGTCGGAGATGTTGAAGGCTCCCGTGGCGTCGCTCTCGATGGCGAGCTGGATCGCGGAGGAGAAGTTGTCGACGTGCGTCAGCGATACGCGCACCTGGTCGGAGCCCGCCATCACGAGCCGCCCGAACCGCACGCGCGCCAGCAGCCGCGGCAGCAGCTGCGTGTCCCCGGGCCCGTAGACGGCGTGCGGGCGCAGGATGATCGATCGCTCGCCCGCTTCCGTGGCTACCACGTTCTCCGACATGCGCTTCGTGCGCCCGTAGACGTTGAGCCAGCGCACCCGCTCGGTGTCGTCGACGTCGGCGGGATCGGCCTGGTCCTCACGCACGATCGAGTGGTCGGCGTTGGGGTCGTAGACGCTCGCGCTCGATACGTGCACGAAGCGCGCCCCGGGCCAGGTCTCGAGCACCGCCCGCGTACCGTCGACGTTCGCGCGCCGGAACGGCTCGTACGTGCCCCAGTCGTCGACGGAGCCGGCGCAGTGCACGACGGCGTCGACCTCAGGGGGATCGGCGAGCGGACCCTGCTCGATGTCCCAGCTGCGGTAGCTGGCGCGTGCCGCCTCGGGGATCCGCTCCGCCGGGCGCCGCCCGAAGCGTTGCACCTCGTAGCCGCGCGCCTCGAGCCAGTCGGCCGCCTTGCTGCCGACGAACCCGCTCGCACCCGTGATGGCAACGCGCGGTCGTTTCACCTGACGTCCACCTCCGCGCCGCCGCCTCCGTGGTTGAAGTACCAGCGCAGCACCCGCAGCAGGCCGTTGCGCGCCACGCGCCGGTTGCTGAAGCGCACCATCGACTCGCGGCAGAAGCCGATCCGGTCGCTCACGAGTCGCACGCGGTTGACGATCTCCTTGTCCTCGTGCGCCTCCTCGATGCTCGTGCGGGGGAAGCCGCCACATGCGAGGTAGGTCTCCGCCCGGATGCCGAGGTTGGCGCCCGGCGTCACGACGAACGGACCTCGGTAGTCAGGGTTGTCGTTGTTGTTCGGACGCACGCGCCCGATGAAGCGGATGAGGGCGAGCACCGCAGGCACGAGCACCGGGCCGAGCCTGCTACCCATGCCATCGTCGGTGCGCTGGCGCAGGTTGCCAGCGACCAGGTCGAGCGGACCGTGCTCGAGTGCGCCGCGCATCGTCGCGACCCAGTCCGGATCCGGCACGCAGTCGGCGTCGGTCCGCAGCACGAACGTCGCGCCGCGCGCGATCGCGTGGCGGAACCCGCTGTCGCTCGCCGCGCCCGTGCCCTTCTCGTCCTCGCGCAGCACGCGCACGTCGAGATCGGGATGTCGCGCCGCTGCAACCCGCGCCGCGCCAGCGGTGTCATCGGTGCTCGCGTTGTCGACGACGAGCACCGTGAAGGGCGCCGCGCCCTCCTGCGCCGCGAGCCCGTCGATGGCGCCACCGATCCACGCCGCCTCGTTGTAGCCAGGCACCACGACCCACAGGTCGCGTCCGGCGCCGCCGCCGTGGTCCGTCACGCTGGCTCCAGGGCCATGGCACGCAGGGCGGTGCGATCGATCTTGCTCGAGCGACCGGACCTCGGCAGCGCATCCAGGATCCGCACCTCGTCGGGCAGCGCCTTGCGATCGATCGACAGCGGACCACTTCCTGCGAGCTGGCGCATGATCTCCCGTTGGAGCGCTGGGTCGTCGCGCTCGCTGCGCGGATCCGGCTCGACATAGAGCACGACGCGCTCGTCGGCCGTCACGTCGTCGGGTCGGCCGATGATCGCGACGGCACCGACGCCCGGAATCCTGCTGATCGTCTCCTCGTAGAGCCCCGGATACAGGTTGAAGTCGCCGCGGATGAGCATGTCCTTGGCGCGTCCCATGAGCACGATGTTGCCGGCGTCGTCGACCCGCGCCAGGTCGCCCGTCGCGTGCCACTCGATGCGGTCGGGGTGGATGCCGACGTATCCGCGGTGGCAGTTGTCACCCTTGAGGTGGAGCTCGTCACGCTCGTCGATGCGCCACTCGACGCCGGGGCAGATGGGACCGACCACGTCACCCTCGCCCACCCACGCACACTTGTCGCGCGAGTCGATCCACGTCACCGGCGCCATCTCGGTCATGGCGTAGGCGCACGTCACCGCGAGCTCGGGGTGGGCGATCGCGTGGATGCGCTCGAGCACGCCGGTCGTGACGGGTGCCGAGTAGAGGATCATCACGCGCAGCGACGGCGGCAGCGTGCGCCCGGTCCGCTCGCAGTGCTGCACCATCGCGTAGGCATCGACCGGCAGGCCGAACGTGTGCGTGACGCCGTGCGCCTCGCAGTCGTCGAGGAACCGCTCGATCCTGAACTCCATCGGCTCCACGACGGTCGGCACGCCCGCGAGCAGTGCCATCACGAACGAGTGGATGTTGTGGTTGTACATCACCGATCCGTCGGGCAGTTCGAAGTGCTCGATGAAGAGCCGGATCGCGGCGGTCATCGATCGACCGGTGTGCTGCACGCCCTTCGGGGTGCCGGTCGTGCCGGAGGTGAAGATCACGAGCGCCGGATCATCCAGGTCGAGCGCCGGGGGCGCCTGCGCGCCTGCGTCCACGGGTTCCACGAGGAGCGCCTCGAGGGACACCGTCGACCGGGGCACGAACGGCAGCCGACGACCCACCCGCACATGGGTCCCGGGAAGCTTCGCGAGGCGCGGCAGCGTGAAGCCGCGGCGGCGCAGGTAGCCACGCAGCGGCGTCGGCGCCGACGCCACGTAGAGCAGGCTCTCGGCCATCACCCAGTCCGGTGTCAGCAGCTCGAGGCGACTCGCGAACAGCTCGGGGCCGACGCCCGGGTCGACGAAGGTGACGAGCGCGCCCGTCCGCATCGCACCCATGAGCAGCAGCAGCGCGTCGATCCCGGGGCGCACGCCGAACAGCACGACCTGTCCCGGTCGCATCCCGCGCGCGGCGAACACCTTCGGGAGGTGCCCAAGGGCATGCGCGAGCTGCGTGCCGGTGACGGCGCGCGCGCCCTCGGTCATGAGCACGCGGTCGCCTGCTGCCCGCGCCGCCGCCACCAGCTCCTCCACGAGGACCTCGAACCCGCCGCCCTGCAGCCGCGCGGCGAGCCCGGCGGGGTCGAACGTCCACGGCTTGGTCTGGTCAGCGCCGGCCATCGTCACGCGGCATCTCCGGTCTGGGTGGCGGCGCCGCCGACCCGGCGAACGTCGAGCTCGTCCCAGGTCGGCAGCAGCACCTTGCGCGCCGCCTTGCGACGCACGATCTCGAGCTCCGGCGCGCCGTCGAGGATCGCCGTGAGCACGGTCTGCATCTCCCGCATCGCGAGCGCGTAGCCGAGGCAGAAGTGCGGTCCCGCGCCGAACCAGATGAGCCGCAGCTCGCGCGGGATCTCACGCGAGATGTCGAAGTCCGTGCCGCGCTCGATGACGCGCCGGTCCTGGATCGCCCGGGCCCACGCGATCAGGACCAGCTCGTCCTTCCTGATGTGCCTGCCGTGGAACTCGAAGTCCGATGCACTCGTGCGCGTGGAGACCGGCACCGGCGTCGCGCAGCGCAGGCCCTCCTCGATCGCCGAATCCAACATCGTGCGATCACGCTGGAGCCGCTTCCACTGCTTCGTGTCCATGAGCATGCCGAGGATCCGCACCAGCGCCGTCGACGTCGTCTCCGTGCCGGCGATCAGCAGCATGCCGACGACGCCGCGCGTCTCCTCGAGGTCGAACCCCAGCTCGCGCAGTCGCCCCGGGATCGTGTCCTCCGGACCGTCGGCGTGCACCTCGTCGATGCCGTGCACGATCTCCTCGAACACCGCCTTCGCCGCGGCCACCTCGCGCTCGTCCAGCTCCTTCATGTCAGTCGGTACCATGCCGACGAGGCGCTGGCCGAGCTTGTACATCTCGCGAGCACGCTTCTCGCGCGCCTCGCCCTCGAGCCGCAGCCCGACCATGTGCACCATCATCGTGCCGGTCACGCGGCGGGCGAGCAGGGTCGCATCGATCGTCCTGCCGGCCCGCAGGTCAGCCGTCACCTCCGCGGCGATGGGCGCGAGCGCGCGATCGGCGAGGTCGTTCACGTACTTCGGGGTGAAGAGCCCCTGCAGCCGACGCCGAAGCGCGACGTGGTCGGGGCCCTCCATGTTGAGGAGCGCCGTCTTGCCCATCACCTGCGTGAGCAGCGCTCCGGCGCTCTTGGGCCCGTCCTTGCGGAAGCGCTCGCTGTCGACCGCCGCCTCGCGGCACGCCACTGCGCCGGTGATCACGTAGCCGAGCCGCGGGATCCGCACGACGTCCTTGCGATTGCGCACGACCATGTGGAGCAGGAACCACGCGAGCGGCCGCGACGCGGCGAGCAGGCGCAAGGTCGACCAGCGCTTCCTGAGCGCCGACGGGTTCCAGTCGACGACGGGCGTGCTCGCTGGCGGCGCTATGGTGGAGCTGTCAGGCATGCCGAGCTTGTGTCCCCGCGGTCGATGCACCGAACCTGCGTTACAGGCGCGTGGTCATCACGACCGTGCTGATGCCGGCGCCGACGCCGATCCACAGGACGTTGTCGCCCTTCTTGGCGCGGCCGGATGCGATCGCCTGCTCGAGCTGGATGGGCAGCGTCGCGCTCGCGACGTTGCCGAGCACGTCGACCGTGCGCACGACCTTTTCCTCGGGCACGCCGCTCACCATCAGGAACACGTCGAGCAGCTGGTTGCTCACCTGGTGGAAGAGCACGACGTCGTAGTCGTCGAACGACGTCCTGGTCTTCTGGAAGTGGTCCATGAGGATCTGCGGGCCGACCTCGATGAAGGCGTCCCGCAGCGCGGAGCCGTCACCCTCGAAGTAGGTCTTGTCGAGGTCGCGCGGGTTCATGCTGCCGCCGGTCGGCAGCTGGCACAGCTCCCAGTACTGGCTCGCGGCACGGAAGTCGAGCTCGCGGATGCCCGTGCCGTCGCTGCGCGACTCGAGCACGATCGCGGCCCCGGCATCGCCGAAGGTGTAGCCCGCGAACGAGTTCTTCATCTGCTCCTTGTCGCGCACGTTCCAGCGCACGGCCTCGCTCGGGCACTCGCCGGTGCACACGAGCACGCGCCGGTACTGGCCTGCCTTGATGAGCGCGTCGGCGACCTGCATGCCGTTGATGAAGGAGTTGCACGCGTTCTTGATGTCGAAGACGGCTGCCGTCGAGCCGAGCTTCGCGCTGATGATGTGCGAAGTCGCCGGCTCGACCATGTCCTGGCTCGAGGATCCGAAGATGATGAGATCCAGGTCGCCAGGTCCGATGCCGGCCATCGCCATCGCCTCGAGCGCGGCTGCGACCGCCATGTCGCTCGTGTGCTCGTCGGCGCGCTTGTAGCGACGCTCGCGCACGCCCGTCAGCTCCTCGACGATCCCGGGGCGCG
Source organism: Thermoleophilia bacterium (assembly GCA_025964455.1). The sequence continues at coordinate 10,101 of JAOPYU010000272.1, forward strand.
GCACGAAGCCGTGCTCGGCGCTCGCCTCGGCGATCCGGCGCTCGACCTCCTCGGACGTGACGATGCGCTCGGGCAGGTACGAGGCGACCCCGGCGATCGCGGCGCGGACGGTCGGACGACCGACGCTGCGGGTGATCGTCGGGCGGGCCTGGCGCTGCAGCGTGCCACGGCGGCTCCGCGAAGGCGTTGCGGTCATAGGGTCGTCCCGTTCGTCCATCGCCGGCCACACTACCGGCGAAATCCACACGCCAGAGCATCGGGCCGACAGGTGCGGCCGTTTCATGGCCCCCCTGCGGCCAGCTGGGCTCCCCCATCGAGCCACACGCCGGTCGCGCCTCGATGACGCGCATGGGAACGCGACGCACCCCCCGCTCGATAGATCGGCGGTGAGTCCACGCGAGCGGGAAAGGGGGGCGACGCCATCTTCTGGGCCTTGGCATGCATGGCGGCGATCTGCGCCGTCTTCCTCCTGCGAGCACCGCGTGCACGGCCGGTCCCTGCACGGGTCGTGCCGGGTGACCAGGTCGCCACCGAGGACGGCCTCGAAGGCACGATCGTCCGCCTCGATGGATCCTTCGCCCTCGTCGATGCGGGCGACGAACGCCTCGTGTGGGTGCGGTGTGCGGATCTCATGGTCGGCAGCGGCAGCTCGATGTCGGGGACCCTGCCCGGCGACGTCGCGATCGCTACTGGCGGCGCACGCGCCGAATCTCCCTCCCCGGCGTCGCTTCCGGATGCCGGCGGTGGCCTCGTCAGGTTCGCCGAGGGCGTCTGGACCGCGCGCCGCACGATCGCCTGGGGCTGGCTGGTGATGGTCCTCGCGTGCATGCCGCTCGCCGCGACCGCCGAGCAGGCCTTCTCCAATGGCGGTTTCCTCGTCAAGGACGGCGAGGCGATCCGCGTGCTCGAGGAGGTGCGTGACGAGTTCCAGATGCCGGTCGCGCAGCAGGTGATGATCGTCAAGGGTCCGCTCGATCGCGCGACCCCGAAGCTCGAGGGGATCCTGCCCGAGCTGTACCGCATCCCGTACGTGCTCAAGGTGAGCGAGCCGCGTGCATCCAACGACGGGCGCCTCGTCGCGGTGACGCTCTACTTCTCCGACACCGACGACCGGGCGATCGACAGCTACGAGCCGATCCTCGAGACGTTCGCAGCGGGTGGCATGGGGGAGGTCCAGGTCGCGGGCAGCACCGCGACCTTCGCCGACACCAACCACCAGATGAAGCGGGACCTCGCCAAGGCGGAGTCGATCGGCACGCCCCTCGCCCTGATCGTGCTGCTCTTCGTGTTCGGCACGGTCGTGGCAGCCGTCATCCCGCTCATGGTCGGGCTGGCCTCGGTGATCATGACGCTCGCCCTGCTGCACCTGCTCTCGCTGCCGCTCGGCCTCTCGATCTTCGTCATGAACATCGCGTCGATGCTGGGCTTCGGGCTCGGGATCGACTACTCCCTGCTCGGGGTGTCACGCTTCCGCGAGGAGCTCGCACGTGGGCGCACGGTGCGCGACGCCACCATCACCACTGTGGCGACGTCTGGTCGAGCGGCAGCGATCAGTGGCGTTGCGGTCATCGCGGGCGTCGCGGCGCTGGCGGCGATCCCGCTCCCGGTGATGTTCGCCATCGCGCTCGGCGGCGTGGTGGTCGTGGCGGTGACGGTGCTCGCCTCGCTGACGCTGCTCCCGGCGGTGCTCGGGCTGCTCGGCCACAACATCGAGCGGATCAAGGTGCGGCGCGTGACGCTCGACGCGGACCCCACCTCGAGCGGCTGGTACCGCCTCGCACACCGCGTCATGAGGAAGCCGGGGCTCTCGATCTTCGGTGGCATCGCCATCCTGATGCTGCTGGCCAGCCCGACCCTCGGCGCGAAGCTCGATGTCCCGCACGACGAGGTGCTGGCCAAGGACGCACCGTCCAAGCAGGCACGCGCCGTCCTCGAGACGCGGTTCGGCGAGCACGTGGAGTCGCCCGTGATCCTGGTCCTCGACACGGCCGACGAGCGCACGATCGAAGCGGTCGAGGCAAAGCTGCTCACCGTGCGACACATCCGGCGCACCGAGGTCATGAAGGTCGACGAGAAGCGCGGTCGCACGCTGCTGAACGCCTACGGCGACCGATCGCTCGGCAATGGCGGCGCCGCGATGCGGGACGTCGGCGAGACGGTGGCCGAACTGAAGCTCCCGGTCGACGCACTGGTGAGCGGCGTGGGCCGCGGCGAGACTGAGTTCCTCAAGGTGGTGAAGGGCGGCATGCCACGCACGCTCATCCTCATGTTCGCGTCCACGCTCGTGATCCTGACGATCGCGTTCAGGTCGCTCACGCTGCCGTTCAAGGCGATCATCCTCGACACGCTGTCGATCCTCGCCTCGCTCGGGCTGGTGATCGCGGTGTTCCAGGACGGGGTCGGCATCGAGCTGCTCGGCGCCGACGCGCTCGGCTACACCGAATCGACGGTACCGATCATTCTGTTCTGCCTGCTGTTCGGTCTCTCGATGGACTACGAGGTGTTCATGCTCGCCAAGGTGACCGAGCTGTACCAGTCGGGCCTGGACGACCGGGAGGCAACGGCGCGTGGCGTGGCAGCGACTGCACCGCTGGTGACGGGGGCCGCGCTCATCCTGATCGTGATCGGCATCGCCTTCTCGCTCACCCAGCTCGTGCTGGTCAAGCAGATCGGGTTCGGCATGGCAGTGGCGCTGGCGCTCGACGCGACCATCGTGCGCATCCTGCTGCTCCCGGCGACGATGCGGTGGCTCGGCCCCGCGAACTGGTGGCTGCCGGCGTCGCTGCAGCGACGCGTGCCCCGCGTCGAGTGGGCGCACTGACGCTCGTCAGGCGGCGACGCTGAGCGAGACCTGGCCGAGGCTCAGGCCGATCGCGCCGGCAGCGGCGCGCGACAGGTCGATGATCCTGCCGCCCACGAACGGGCCGCGATCGTTGATGCGGACGGCGACGCTGCCGCCCGGACCCGAGACCGTCACCCACGTGCCGAACGGCAGCGACGGATGGGCGGCCGTGAAGGCATTGGGGTCGTAGTGCTCGCCGTTGGCGGTCATCTCGCCCGAGAAGGAATCGTCGTACATCGACGCGACGCCGGACTGCGTGAAGCCGATCGGCTGGGCGACCGACGAGGTGGAGCCGCCCGTGGTCGCCTCGACCGAGGTGTTCTCGGGGTGCCCGACCTTCGGCAGCAGCGGGGAATCCTGGATCGTCGCCATGTCCTCGGCGTCGCGGCGCGCGCGGGCGGCCGCGGCCTCGGCCCGGCTCAGCTGCTGACGGGCGCGACGCACCGACTTCTCGAGCCGGCGCACCTTGGCGGTGAGTCGCGCGCGGCGCTGGAGCAGCTTGGCGCGGCGCCGATCCAGCTGCTTCCACCGGCGCAGGACCCTGGAGTCGTGGCGCGCGACGTGCTCGAGGGCGTCCAACGAGTAGCCGACGTCGGACATCGACTCACCACCGGCGACGCGCTCGAGCGCACCAGCAGCGTTGCCGTGCTTGTAGATGGCGACGAGCCGTCCCTCGACCTCGGCACGCAGGCGCCGGTGATCACCACGGACGTCGCGAAGCGCGTCCCGGGTCGTGTCGAGGTCATCGCGCGCGGTCGCCAGCTGCTGCGTCTCGGCAGCGAGCCTGGTCGCCACGCGGGCGACGTCTGATGCCGAGGATTCCTGCGCTGCGGGGAGGAGCAGCGCAAGGGCGGTCATCGTGCAGCCCATGAGCATCGCGATTCGACGCCGGGCGGTTGTCCACGGAAGCAGTCCCATGAGGAGAGGCGGAACCATAGGGAGGTCCCGGGTTTCCGGTCAAGGCCACGTTCGGTCGGAATCTGGCGCCTGGACGCCAGTGCAGGCGCCGATTTTTCCGGAATCCCGCGCCGAGGCGACGAAATCCCGCGTCGGACGCACGGCCGAGGCGATGGCCGCATTTCTGTTGCAGACGATGCAGCATGATCAGTGCTTCGAGGATCACAATGCGGATTCCACCCCATGCATGCTCCCACGGGCGGGTGCGGGTTGGCGCACTGCATCGACGGCGTGATACATACCAGCGCATGGCTGACCTCGATCCCGCGCTGCCCGCCCACCCCGATCCATCCTCGCGCGTGCGCGCCCGTGCGCGCTCGTGCGCGCGCACGCGTGAACGTGGAGCCGCCCGCCCCGCGCTCCTGGCCACACTCGTCGTGCTGCTCGCCGTCGCCATCGCCGTGGGTGCTCGATCGCCCCAGCCGGCGTCGGCGGGAACGGTCCGCGCGGCAGCTACCGACGCCACGATCCCCGCCATCGGACAGCGCTGGTTCGCGCTCGGTGGCAGCGTCCCGTTCGTGCGCTGGCGCTGCGACTTCGGCTGCGGCCTCGGCGGGGGTGTGCGTGGGACGCGGGCCCAAGTCGACACGATGCTGCGCACGATGTCGCGCCGCGGCACCCGCGTGGTGCGCTGGTACCTGCTCCCCGACGACGCGTGGCAGATCCGACGCACCGCCGACGGTACGCCCACGTCGCTCGACCCCAACGTCCTGGCCGACCTCGACGTGGCGGTGGACCTGGCGGCCAAGCACGACGTTTTCCTGCTGCCGGTCGTGCTGCCGACACCGTCCAGCGTGCCCTCGACCTGGTACGCGGACGCCGCCCAGTCGCAGGCGCTCGCCACCGTGCTGACGCCCATGTTCCGCCGCTACCGAGCGGAGCGACACGTGCTCGGCTGGGAGCTCGCGACCGGCGCCGAGTCGTTGGTCGACTCCGGGCTCGCCACCCGGGACCAGGCGCGTGCGAGCGTCGGCGCGCTGGTGGCCGCGATGAAGGGTGCCGCGCCCGGCAAGCTCGCCACGATCGGGCCGGGCGACGTGTCGCGCATCGATTCGTGGACGGGCCTCGGCGCGGAGCTCTACACCCCGGCGCACATGAGTTCGATGAGCAACGACGCATGCGCCGCATGCCGCACGGCGGCCGACGTCGCGGCAGCCGAGGGGGCCGACGCCCCGATCGTGATCGGCGCCTTCGATGCCGCGACTCCTGCGATGGGTGCGGCGCGACTGGGCGCCTACGCACGGCTCGGCTATGCCGGCGCGCTGGGCTGGTCGTGGCGCTCGATCAAGCACCCGGCGCAGCCGAGCGTGTCGACTCCCTATCCCGACGATGCCATCTGGCGCTTCTACCATTCGAGCTCGATCGCCGGCCCCCGGTCGCGCCCGCGCAACCCATGCACCGGCCCGGCCGTGCTGGAATTCCGCTGCCCGAACCTCGTCATGAGCCCGCCGCGTGACGTGCGCAAGGGCCGGATCGGGTTCCGCACGATCCTGTACAGCACCAACTCGCTCGACAGCCACGGCGCCGGGCCCGCCTCGCTGCGCGGCACGCGCGCGGGTCGCCTGACAATGGTCGCGCGCCAGGTCCTCCATCGCCGCTCGGGCCCGCCGATCACCATCGACACGGACGCGCGCCTGCTGTTCAAGGCGATCCCCGGGCAGTACCGCTACTGGAAGTGGAACGGTGCCGCGCGGATGGAGCTCTGGCGCCTCGACTCCACCGGGACCCCGGTGGAGCGGACGGTGGTCGGACCCAAGACGGTGTACTGCCTGCGCGACCTTCGCCGCACCGCGTCGTTCCTGCCCCGCTCGCCGCGGAGCCGCGTCTTCCCCGCGTGCAGCCAGGACCCCACCGAACGCGTCGTGACGCTCGGCACGTCGGTCGGCTGGAGCGACGTGTACCCCGCCACGTACCACGAGAACTGGATCGAGGTCACCGGGCTGCGCGGGTGCTTCGCGTACGTGCACGTCGCCGATCCGACCAATGCCATCTACGAATCCAACGAGGACGACAACACCTCGAGGGTCGTGGTGAAGCTGCCGTGGACGGGCTCCAACCGCGGCTGTCCCGGCGCCAAGCCGATCCCGACGACCGGCGTCAACGGGAGCTACTGACATGCGTGTCCCTCGATGCTTGGTCGCCACGCTCGGCGTCACGGCGCTGCTCACGGCGTGGGCGCCCGGTACCGCTGCCGCCAACCAGTTCCGGGTCACGTGTGCGAGCTCACACGTCGCCAACGACGATCCGATCGTGGCGCCCGGTCAGCCCGGCGCAGCGCACCGCCACGAGTTCTTCGGCGCACGCTCCACGGATGCGTCGTCCACGACCGCCAGCCTCGAGCGCTCGGCGACCAGCTGCGCGAGCCCGGCTGACACGGCGGCGTACTGGGTGCCGACCCTCGAGGTGCGCGGCATCCGCCTGCCCGGCACGATGACGGTGTACTACCAGCGTGCTGGCAAGGCGCGGGCAGCGGCGCCGCCACGAGGGCTGCGGATGATCGCCGGAAACGCGAAGTCCACCGCGGCGCAGCCGCTGTCGGTGACGGGCTGGCAGTGCATCGGGCGCGGGCGCCTCCGCCAATCGGCCGCGGTCCCGGCGTGCGTGGCCGGCGAGCGGCTGGCCGCGTGGGTGCGATTCCCCGACTGCTGGGACGGACGGCGCCTCGACGCGCCCGACCACCGCTCGCACATGGCCTATGCACGCCGCGGTGCGTGTCCGGGCACGCACCCGGTCGAACTGATGCGCGTCGCGACGCTCGTGACGTGGCCCGTGCGCCCGGTCGATCCCGCCACGGTTCGCCTCGGCGGGAACATGATGGGCCCGACCGGCATGCACGGCGATTTCTGGAACTCGTGGCGTCAGTCGACGCTGCGGCAGCTGCGCTGGGACTGCATCGAGGTCAGCGCACCCTGCGGCGCGATCACCCGCTGACGGCCCCCAGCCGAGCCAGCCACGCCGCGACCTCGCGCGGGGTGTGCAGGCGCACCACCCGGACGGTCGGATGCGCCGCGGCGAGCGCCGCGGTGTGCGCGCGACGCGCGGCGTGTTGGCTCCACGCCCATCGGACGGGGTGGCCCGGATCGAGCAGCGCTCGGGGCTGCTCGCGGTTGCCGTTGTAGAGCTCGGTGCGCAGCACCATCCGGGATGCCGTCCGCCACAGCACGCGTCGCATCACGACGCGCCGAGGCAGGTCGAGCCAGACCACGGTGTCGGCACGCTCCCACAGCAGGGTCCCGAGCAGTCGCTGGTACTGGTCCTCGCACACCCACGCGGGATCGTCCGCGAACGCGGTGACGTCCTCCTCGAAGGAGGGGCGCTTCACCCAGCCGGGGCCGTGGTGCAGCGCGTCGAGCTCGTGGCGCGGGAGCCCGAGGCGTCCGGCGAGCTGGCGGGCGAGCGTCGTCTTGCCCGCGCCGCTGATGCCGGCGACCAGCACCCGGCGCATGGGCCGGGGATCAGGGCGTGTCGTCATCGGGCGTCGCGTGTCCCGCTCGCGCCTCGGCAGCGTCGGCGCGGCGCCGGAGCTCGTTCTCGGTCGCCCATGCGATGACGAGTGCGACCGGGACGCACTCCATCACGGCGTAGGTGAGCGACTGGCTCCACGAGAGCAGCGGGAAGAACGCCTCGTGGAAAGCGAACAGCACCACGAAGGCGATGGGGATGGCCAGGAGCACCCGGTTGCGACCGGACAGCGACTCCCAGCGTGTCAGCAGGCGTCGACCCATGGGTGAATGATCGCACGAGCGCCATCGGCGGGTAGGCACTCCTCGATGGAAACCGCACCCGCACCACCTGCATCGACGATCGACGTCACCAACCCAGCCACGGGCGAGGTGGTCGAAGCCGTCGAGCTGTTCCACCCCGACCAGGTACCAGCCGCTGCGGCGCGCGCGCGGGCGGCGCAGGTCGCGTGGGCTGCTGCGCCGTGGCGCGACCGGGCAGCAGTCATCTCCCGCTTCCATGACCGAATCCTGCGCGACGCGGACCTCGTGATCGAGACGATCAGGTCCGAGAGCGGCAAGACCCACCGCGACGCGCTCATGGAGCTGATGACGGTGGCGGGCACCGCCCGGTACTACCTCGCCCATGGACGTCGCCACCTCGCAGAACACCGGGGCAGCGCCGGCGTGCCGTTCGTCACGAGCGCCCGGACTGCCTGGCGCCCGCACGGGCTGATCGGCCTGATCACGCCGTGGAACTTCCCGTTCATCCTCGGCGTGGCCGATGCCCTGCCCGCGCTGCTGGCCGGCAACGCGGTCCTGACCAAGCCCTCGGAGCTGACGCCGCGCTCCACGCTGCTCGCGCGCGAGCTGCTCGTCGACTGTGGCCTCGATCCCGCGCTGTTCCAGCCGCTCGTCGGCTCCGGCGGCGACCTCGGCGCCCCGATCATCGATGCCGTCGACTATGTGGGCTTCACGGGTTCCACGGCGGTCGGTCGGATCGTCGCGGAGCGCGCCGCGTCCCGCCTCATTCCCTGTTCGCTCGAGCTCGGCGGCAAGAACCCGATGCTCGTACTTCCCGGCGCGCGTGTGCAGGATGCCGTCTCCGGGCTCGTCTCCGGGGCCTTCGTCAACGCCGGCCAGACCTGCATCAGCATCGAGCGGGCGTACGTCCACGAATCGATCTGGGACGAGTTCGTCGCAGAGGCCCGCTCGCGGGTCGAGCGCCTGGAGGTGGGCTGGTCGCAGGAGTGGGATCCCGACCTCGGCTCCCTGTCGAGCGTCACGCAGGCCGAGCGCGTACGGGCCCACGTGCGCGATGCCGTCGACGCCGGAGCCACGCTGCTCGCCGGCACGCCCGACGGATCGCATGCGCTCGGCGATGCGTTCGTCACACCTACGCTGCTCACCGACACGACCGAGGCGATGGCGATCCACGCCGAGGAGACCTTCGGTCCGGTGGTGCGGCTCGAACGGGTGGCCAGCGAGTCCGAGGCGATCGCCAAGGCGAACGCCTCCGACCTGGGCCTCAACGCCTCCGTATGGGCCGGCAGCCGACGCGCCGCGATGCGCGTCGCGCGCCAGCTCGAGGTGGGGACGGTGAACATCAACTCCACGCTGCTGATCTACGGCTCGTTCAGCGTGCCGATGGGCGGGATCCGGCGCTCGGGGATCGGTCGGCGGCACGGCGCATCCGGCATCCAGCGCTACTGCAGGCAGCTGTCGATCGTCGGCTCGTTCGGCCGTGGTGGCGGCATCGACGGGTTGATCGGCGTGACGAACACGCATGCACGCGCACGGCGCCTCATCGCGCTGCTCCGGCTCTGGCGGCGGATTCCCGGCCTGCGCTGACGCCCTCGGGCCACGCGACAGCGTGGTCGATGCAGCTCGCCCGCGTGCTCGGACGGCCTGCCTCGCCTTCACGTGATCGAGGGGACTCGAGGCGCTCCGGGCGGGTGCCGACACCCAGCTCGCAATGGTGCGGAGCGGACAATCGATCAAGCGAGCCCTGGTGGTAGGCGCGGCCCTGCTGGCGCTGCTCGTGCTGCCGTCGGTGGCGAGCGCCGCACCCGGCGTGATCACGACCACGCCCGCGATCCGTCAGGCCGCTGCGAACGCCGCAGTCGCGAAGGTCGGCATGCCGTACCTGACCGGCGCGTCCGGCCCCCGCCGCTTCGACTGCTCGGGCCTCGTCACGTTCGCGTACCGCGTTGCGCGGCACCCCCTGCTTGCACGCACCAGCTACGACCTGTTCCGGCACGGCAAGCGCATCACGCGCGCCGCGCTGCGACCCGGCGACCTCGTCTGGACGTGGGACCGGTCGCTCGGCCACGTCGGCATGTACATCGGTTCGGGCCGCTACGTGCATGCCCCCGGTACCGGCCGCAAGGTGCAGGTGGCGCCGCTGCCGACCGGCCGCGCCTTCGTCGGCGCCGTGCGCCCCTGAGCGGGACACCGCCCCGGTCGACTAGGCTCCGCGCCATGAAGCGTGTCGGCATCATCGGATTTCCCATGGACCTCGGCGGCAATCGACGTGGTGTCGACATGGGCCCGTCCGCCCTGCGGCTCACGACGATGACCTCGCGTCTCGTGGAGCTCGGCGTGGACGTCGTGGAGCTCGGCAACGTGCTCGTGCGCACCCGGGGGCTGGTCGACAGCGGCTCCACCGATGCGCACTTCCTCGACGAGATCCTGCGGGCCTGCGACGCCGCGGCGCAGATGACGGTCGATGCGATCGAGCGTGACTGCGTCCCGATGCTGCTCGGTGGCGACCACTCCGTCGCGATCGGCTCCCTGCGCGGGATGGCGAGCGTGCACGGTCGCGGCGGCGCGATCTGGATCGACGCCCACGCGGATCTCAACACGCCCGCCTCCTCACCGAGCGGCAACGTGCACGGCATGCCGCTCGCCGTGGCGCTCGGACTGTGCGCGGACGATCCGCGATTCGCATCCGACCGCTGGCCTGCCCAGGCGCTGGACCCCGCTCACACCGTGATCCTCGCCGCGCGCGACCTGGACACCGCCGAGCGCGCCTACCTGAAGTCGGACGGCGCCCCGCGCGTCTACACGATGCAGGAGATTGACCGGCGCGGCATCGCGCAGGTGGCCGAGGAAGCGCTCGACATCGCGAGCGGCGCCGGCTTCCTGCACATCTCGCTCGACCTGGACGCGCTGGATCCGCGCGACGCCCCGGGCGTCGGCACGCCGGTGCGCGGCGGCCTCAACTACCGCGAGGCGCACACCCTGCTCGAGATCCTCGCCACGGGGCCGCCCAGCAGCGTCGACGTCGTCGAGGTCAACCCCGTCCTCGACGTGCGCAACCAGACCGCCGAGACCGCCGCCGAGCTCGTCTGCTCGCTGTTCGGCGCCTCCATCATCTGATCCAGGAAAATCTGGTTACGTTACACCCCGTTTTCCGGGAACAACGTAACCAGATCTATCCGGGTGGGAGGGCCTCGCCCTTCTCGGTGATGAGGTCGGATTCCTCGAGGCAGCCGCCGGTCGAGACGGGGATGCGGCGGGAGCCCTCGGCGATGATCGGGAGCAGGTCGCGGCTCGCGACGCCGTAAGCGGCGTCGATGCGCTGGCCGAGGCCCTTCGCGACGATGAGTCCGAGCACGGAGCCATCGAGCGCGACGACGGGTCCGCCGGAGTTGCCCGGCAGCACGTCGGCACGGAGCGCGAAGATCGGCGCGACCTGCGGCGCGCCGCCGCCGAGCGGCTCGACGTCGAAGCTCGCGACTCGATCGACCCGCGCCGGCACGATCTTCTGCTCGCCGCCGAGCGGGTACCCGATGACGGCCGCCGATTCGCCGTGGCGAACACGCGCCACCACCGGGAGAGGTGCAGGTAGCACCTGCGTGGTACCGGGTGACAACGTCAGGACGGCGACGTCGTTGATCGGGTCGAATGCCGTGACGACAGCCTTCGCCCCCTGGTAGCTCGGGCCGCCGGCGAGGAAGCTCTGCTTGGATCCCGCCACGACGTGCGCATTGGTGACGACGATGCCGGCGCCTGCCACCCAGCCAGTCCCGGTGACGATGCTGTCGCACGCCGTGCTGCGCACCTGCAGCACCCGCGAGCGCGCGGCCAGCACGCCTGGCGCGGCCGCTGCCGCGGGATCAGGCACCTCCGCCAGCACGAGCGGCCCATTCACGCTCGGCGCCAACCCAGAGCGGAGCACGAGCGCACCGAGCGAGCCCTGCGGCGGCACCGCATCGACCAGCGTGCCGAGCGTGGCGGATCCGCGCAGCGCGCGCATCGTGGCCGATTCACTCGGGACGATCTCCGCGAGCGCCGCGACGAACCAGCCGAGGCAGACCGCGACCATCACCGCCACGACCGCACCCCCGACGCGGTTCGCGATCGCGGCGCGCTCGTCGGAGAACAGCTCGTCCACGGCCTCCTCGATGCGGCGGTGCTGGAGGGCGACCGGAATCAGCGCGAGCATGCCACCGATCAGGTACCCGATCGCCGGGGGCGGCGCCCCGATCGCCGCCGCGAGGGCCGCGACAGGAAGTCCGCCGACGGCGAAGGCACCCGCTGCGACGAGGGACACCGCCAGGCCCCGGCGCCAGCCCAGGAGGCCGGTACCTGCGAGCAGCAGGAGCAGCAGGAGGTCGACCAAGCGCCTACCCGCGCTCGATCGGGGCCATGGTCAGCCCCGAATCGCGCAGCTGCTGCCAGTAGAGCTCGGCCACCTCGAGCTCGCCCTGCCAGACGCACGCCCTGCCTTCGGCATGGATGCGGTTGGCGAATCCGATGCCCGCGGCGAAATCCACGCCGGGCAGCACGCGTGACAGGGCGGATGCCACCCCTTCGAAGGTGTTGTGATCATCGTTCAGCACGACGACGCTCGCGCCGCCGCCGGATCCCGAACCGGGCCCCGCGACGTGCGGTCGCTCGATGACCTCGATGTCGCCCATCATCACGGGGAGGAGATATCCCGCTCGCCCCGCCACGAAACCGGCAGGTGCAGGGTGAAGGTGCTGCCTGCCTCGAGCTCGCTGACGACCGACACCGACCCGCCGTGGGCCTGCGCGACGTGCTTGACGATCGACAGGCCGATGCCCGTCCCGCCTCGAGCGCGCGATCGCGCCGCGTCGACCCGGAAGAACCGCTCGAACACGCGCTCGAGCGCATCGGTCGGGATGCCGTGGCCGTCGTCGCGGATCGCGATGGTCAGCCCGGCGCCACGCCGCTCGAGTGCGACCGTCACGGTTCCCTCGTCGTGGCTGTGGGCGATGGCATTGTCGACCAGGTTGGCGATCGCCTGTCGCAACGCTTCCTCGTCACCCTCGACCACGAGCTCGCTGCCCGGGCCCGATGGCTCGGGCGCCTCGAGCGCGAGCGCCACCCGACCAGCCGCGGCGGTGGCCTCGGCAGCGACGAGCACCTCGCTCGCGAGCACCGCCATGTCCACGTCACCGCGCTCGATCCGGGACGGGTCGCCCTCGAGCCGCGCGAGGGCGAGCAGATCCGTGACGAGCGCACTGAGCCGCATGGCGTGCCGACGCGCACCGTCGAGGAATCGATCGCGCACGTCGGCCGGCATGTCGGGGTCGTCGACGATCGTCTCGATCGAACCACGGATCGCCGTGACCGGCGTCTTGAGCTCGTGGCTGACGTTCCCGAAGAAGTCCTGGCGCGCACGCTCGAGCCGGCGCAGCTCCGTCACGTCGCGCACGACCGCGATCGCACCCTCGGCCTCGCCGTCGTCGCGGCCCGCGCGCCGCAGCGATCGGACCGACGCGGTCAGCACCGCCTCGCCGTGCGGTCGTTCGATGGTCAGCTCGCGCACGACCCGCCCCTCGCCGCGCATGACGTCCTCGAGCAGGTCGCAGATCGCCGGGTGGGGCACCGCCACGAACATGTGGCTGCCGAGCAACGTGCCGACATCGAGGCCGAGCAGCTCGATCGCGGCGGGATTCGCGTGGACCACGATCCCGGCGCGGTCCACCGCGAGCACGCCCTCGCCCAGGCCGCGCAGGATCCTGCCGAGCTCCTGGCGCTCGCGCTCGAGCTCGGCGACCCGCTGCTCGAGCACCCACGTGCGCTCGCGCACGATCCGCTCGGCGGCGGCGTTGCGACCGAGCAGCGGCAGGCGTGGCCTGTCGGAGCGATCGGTCACGCGACCGCCCCGTCGACGCCGCGGTAGCCGACACCGCGGATCGTCTCGATGACCTCGGAGCGCCCACCGAGCTTGCGGCGGATCGCCCGTACGTGCACGTCGATGGTGCGGTCCGTGATCCAGGCGTTGTCGCCCATCACCCGCTCCACCAGCTGCTCGCGCGAGTAGACGCGGCCCGGTCGACGCAGCAGCACGTGGAGCAGGCGCAGCTCGGTGCGTGTCAGCCGCACCGGCTCGCCGTCGACCAGCACTTCGTGGCGATCCGGGTCGACACTGACACCGGCCACCTCGACGCGGCGTCGCTCGGGGTCTGCGACGAGCTCCGCGTCGACCTGCGCGTCGACGTCCGGCGTACGGGCCTCCGTGCGTCGCAGCATCGCGTGCACGCGCGCCACGACCTCCTTGGGGGAGAACGGCTTGGTGACGTAGTCGTCCGCACCGACGCCGAGGCCCAGCACGATGTCACCCTCGTCTCCCTTCGCCGTCAACATGATCACCGGCGTCAGGCTGGTCCGAGCATCGGCGCGCATCGCGCGGCACACCTCGAGCCCGTCGAGCTCGGGGAGCATCAGGTCGAGCAGCACCAGGTCGGGCTCGATCGAGCGGACCAGCGCCAGCCCCTCGCGCCCGTCACGGGCGGTGGCGACCTCGAAGCCCTCGCGCTGGAGGTTCCACGCGAGCACGTCGAGGATCGCATCCTCGTCCTCGATCACGACGATACGTCGGGCTGGAGCGGCCATGCGCGCAACGGTACCACGGTGGAGGCGCCGAACCGGACACCTTCATCAACGCTTCACGAAGGCGACGTCAGATCACGTCGTGCAGGTGGAGCGTGCCGTCCTCGTGCAGGTGCACCGCGACGAAGCCGCGCTGGATACCTTCCAGGACCCGGGTCGGATTCGCGGCCCACGCGCCGTGCACGTGCGCCTGCAGCTGCGCCCCGTTGCCGTCGGTGAGCACGGTCCAGGTGCCGTCGCTCCTGGAGGCACCCGCCATCGGGTTCGCGGCTCGCAGGGCGACGTCGATGAGCCCGCCGGGCTGCGGCGTGCCCGCCACGCGGCGCATGTCGACCTGTGGTGTCGCGGCTGGCGCTGCTGCGCCACCACCGGTCGCGGTCGGTGCCGCGGGCTGCAGGCAC
>JAOPYU010000277.1 GCA_025964455.1 Thermoleophilia bacterium
AACAAGGGCTACCAGATCCCGGACGCGATCCAGTTCGACGCCTCCATCAACAAGGGCAACTCCGGCGGCCCGCTCTTCAACGCCCGCTGCGAGGTGATCGGCATCACCCAGCAGATCGCCACCCCGACCGAGGCGAGCGCCGGCATCGCCTTCGCGGTCTCCTCCAACCTCGTGCTCCACGCGCTCGACTCCTGGCGCTCCACGGGCCGGATCTCCCACGCCGACCTCGGCATCGATGCGCAGACCGTCACGCCGCAGCTCAACGCACGGGCCGACCTGGGCTCCGACAGCGGCGCGGTCATCCAGTCCGCCTACGGTCCGGCCGCCGCGGCGCAGCTCGCCACCGGCCCCAAGATCTCCTACCTCGGCACGACCGTCGCGACGGGCGACGTGATCGTCGAGATCGCCGGCCGCAAGATCACCAACCGCTACGACCTCGCGCGCACGCAGGGACTCATCGACCCGACGCACTCGGTCCAGATCACCTACCTGCGCGGCGGCACGCGTCACGAGACGACGCTCACGCCGGCCGTGCGGGCGATCGCCTGACGCACTAGCACGTCAGCGCGGGTCCCGGGCAACCTTCCGACGGGGTGGCATGTGGCCGCCCGGGTCGGTAGCATTTCCGGACTGCACTCGGCGCTGCCGTGGTGCCCCCAGATGCGGCCAGCGTGCGATGCGCGCCGTTTCGACGGGCCACTGCGCGGGAAGCACTCGCGATGGCGATGCCGAGCAGGACGACCCCTCCCAGGTCGCCCGGGCAACATGGTTCCATGGAAGGTGTGTGCGACAAGTGACGACGGCAGAAGCTCCCTCGAACGAGCGCGTGAGCCTCGAGATTCCGCCGAAGCCGCAGTTCGTCTCCCTGTGCCGGCTCGCGCTCACCGCGATCTGCCGGGAGCACCGCTTCACCGACGATGACATCGCCGACCTGAAGCTGGCGATCACCGAGGCGTGCTCCAACTCGATCCGCCACGCCTACGACGAGACCGGCATCGAGGCCAACGCCTCCAAGGTCTTCGTCACGTACGAGATGCACGACGACGCGCTCGTCGTGGAGGTCCGCGACCACGGCCGCGGCTTCGAGTACGAGGGCGCCAATACCGACGACCTGCCCGAGGGTGGGCTCGGAATCTCGATCATCCGCGCCGTGTGCGACGAGTTCGAGGTGCTGTCGCTCGAGGGCGACCAGCAGGGTGCCGCGCTGCGCCTGACCAAGCGTCGCTCGGTCGCCGAGACCGCAGCCTGACCTTCCACCCCGAGGGGTGCGTGAAGTGCGGCCCAGCGGGTAGATGCGCGCCATGACCGCACCCGCCCCCTCGCCCGCCCGCGCGTGAGCGCCGACTCCGCACACCGACTCCTGGTCGCCTCCAACCGCGGCCCCGTCACCTTCCGCGTGGCCGACGGCGGCGAGTTCGTCGCCCGTCGCGGCGGCGGTGGACTGGTCACCGCGCTGAGCGGCCTGGCCCGCCACCACGACGTGACGTGGGTGTCGCACGTGATGGGCGACGGTGACGAGGCGATGCGCGACTCGGTAGGGGGCCGCGCCTTCGAGGAGCACGCCCGCGGCGGCGGCAGCTACAACCTGCGCCTGGTCGGGAGCGTCGATGGCACCTACCACCGCCACTACCTGGAGATCGCCAACCCGCTGCTGTGGTTCCTCCAGCACCGCCTGTACGGATTCGGCTGGGACCCGACGGTCGATCGCGCGATGCACCGCGCGTGGGGCTGCTACCGCGACGTGAACGAACGGATCGCGACGGCCCTCGCCGAGGAGCTCGAGGCGCATGAGGGGGAGGGGGAGCCCCCCTTCGTGATGGTCCACGACTACCACCTGTTCCTGGTGCCGGGCATGCTGCGCTCGCGGCTCGCGCCGACCGCGCAGGCGCCGTTCCTGCAGTTCTTCCTGCACATCCCCTGGCCCGACCCCGGCGCGTGGCGCGCGCTGCCGCGCTCGTGGGCACGCAGCGTGTGCGAGAGCCTGCTCGCCTGCGACGTCGTCGGCTTCCAGACCCACCGCGACGCCGAGAACTTCCTGCGCACGGTGCATCATTTCCTCGGCGCGAGCGTGGAGTTCCGGACCGGGACCGTCCGCTACATGGGGTCGGTGACGCGGGTGCGCACCTATCCCATCAGCGTCGCCGTCGACGAGTTCGAGGAGCACGCGGCGAGCGCGACCGTCGAGCGCCTGCGGGGACGCATCGCGGCCATGCGACCCACGCCCGAGGACGGCAGCGACGGCAAGCTGATCGTGCGGGTGGATCGGACCGACCCCTCCAAGAACATCGTGCGCGGGTTCCGCGCCTATGCGCTGCTGCTGGAGGAGCACCCGGAGCTGCACGGCTGCGTCTCCATGTTCTGCCAGCTCGACCCGTCGAGACAGGACATCACCGAGTACGTCGACTACCTGGTGCAGGTGAAGGCCGCCGCCACGGACATCAATCGCCGTTTCTCGACCTCGACCTGGACACCCGTCCACGTCAACCTCGACTCCAACTTCCAGGCCGGGGTCGCTGCCTACCGCGAATACGACGTGCTGTTCGTCAATCCGGTGGCCGACGGGATGAACCTCGTCAGCAAGGAGGGCCCGCTCGTCAACGAGCGCGACGGCGTGGTCGTGCTGAGCGACCAGGCCGGCTCGTTCAACGAGCTGGGTCCGAACGTCGTGCCGGTCAACCCGTTCGATGTCGCCCAGCAGGCCGACGCGCTGCTCGAGGCGCTGCGGATGCCGCACCCCGAGCGTGCCGAGCGCGCCCAGGCGCTGCGCCGTCAGGTGATCGAGCACGACGTGATCGGCTGGATGAGCGCACAGCTCGACGACATCGCGGCGCTCCAGGCCGGCCGGCCGCTGGAGGCGCGGTGAGCGATCGGGTCGCCGACCTCGACCTCGACGACGGTGGCGACCACGTCCCAGCCGTCGCGGCGACCTGGCAGCCGCGGCGCTGGTGGGCGTGGTCGATCGGTGCGCTGCTGCTCGGCGCCTGTGCGCTGCTGGGCGCCGGCCTGCGCTTCGCGGAGACGAGCTTCGGTACCACGCTGCGCGAGCGTGCCTGCGATACCAGCCCGCTGGGCGGGTTCGCGCTGGTCGCGGCCGGCGCGATGCTGACCGCGCTCGGGATGCAGCTCGCCCGGCTGAGCGCCGACGGTGCAGCGCTCGTGGTCGATGCGAACGTGCTCGCGCTGACACTGCCGATCCCGACGGCGCTGCTGGCGGCGACGCTGCCCGGAGTGCTCGGCTGCAGCCTCGCGCGCGACATCGCATCACTCGGCCTGATCGGCGATGCGCTCGTGGGCACGAGCGGACTGCTGCTGGCTGCTGCATCCTCGGCGCTCGTCGGTGTCGCCCTGGCGAGCAGCGCGCACGTCGCGTGGCTCGCACCCCAGTCCGCGATCGAGGGAACCCGGCCCTCGCTGGTCGAGCTCGCGATGCACGATGCCGAGGCCCTCCAGTCGGACCCCGCCGCGCTGCGCTTCCACGGCGTCGACAGCGGCGACGCGGGCACCTGACGCCGGTAGGCTGCCGGGTGATGCGCACGCTCCGCACACTCGCCTCGCTCGTCAAGTTCGAGCACACGGTCTTCGCGCTGCCGTTCGCGTACGCCGGGATGGTGCTCGGCGCCCGCGCCGCGAACGCCGACGTGACGGTGTCATTGGTGGTCTGGACCACGCTCGCGATGGTCGGCGCGCGGACGCTGGCGATGGGACTCAACCGCGTGATCGACGCCGAGATCGACGCGCGAAATCCGCGCACCGCGACCCGCGAGATCCCGAGCGGGATCGTGTCGCGGGCCCAGGTCTGGGTGTTGTTCGCCGCCTCGCTCGCGCTGCTGGTCGGCGCCACCTTCCAGCTGGATCCCGTGACGCGCGTGCTGTGGCCGATTCCCGTCGCGCTCTTCCTGCTGTATCCCTACACCAAGCGCTTCACGTGGCTGTGCCACCTGGTGCTGGGCCTGTCGATCGGCCTGTCGCCGCTCGGCGCGTGGCTCGCGAGCGGTGGCAGCGGCGCCGACCCCGCGCCGTACCTGCTCTGGCTCGGGATCGCGACATGGATCGGTGGCTTCGATGTCATCTACGCGACTGCCGACGTCGAGTTCGATCGCGCCAACGACGTGCAGTCGCTGCCCGCGCGGTTCGGGATCGGCCCGGCCCTGCGCGTCGTGCAGCTCGCGCACCTGCTGACGATCGTCGCGTTCGCCGCAGCGACGATCCTGCTCGACCTCGGGCCGGTGGCCTGGATCGGCATCGCGATCGCGGCCGGGCTGCTGTGGTGGGAGAGCCACATCGTCTCGGCCGACGACCTGAGCCGGATCGACCACGCGTTCTTCACCGTGAACTCCTGGGTCGGCGTCGCGCTCGGTGGCGGGCTGGTCGCCGCCGCGCTGCTCGCCTGACGCTTCGTCCCACGCCCCCCACGGGGCCATCGCACGGCCATCGCCCGGCCCCACGGGGCCGACGCGCGTGGCGCGGCGCTGCCGGCCCGGC
>JAOPYU010000289.1 GCA_025964455.1 Thermoleophilia bacterium
CGACCGCCCGGCTCGCGGCGAGGGTGGCCAGCGGCCCCCGCGCGGCGAGGGTGGCGGCAGCGACCGTCCCCGTGGTGACCGACCGCAGCGCCAGCGCAGCGAGGGTGGCAACCAGGAAGGTGGCGGCCAGCGCGAGCCCCGCGCCGACCGTGCCCCCAAGCCGCAGACCAACGACGCGCCGGCTCCCGCCAGCGGCGAGGGCGACGGCGGCGGACGCCGCTTCCGCTTCCGCCTCCGCGGCGGCGATGACAGCTGAGGTTGGCTGACATCGACAGGATCGACGCCCACGGGGGCGCGCACCACACCATCACGACGCTGGCCGACGGCCTGCGCGTGGTGACGGAGCGCGTCCCCGGCGTTCGTTCCGTGGCCATGGGTGCCTGGATCGGCACGGGGTCACGACACGAGCGCGACGAGAGCCGCGGCTACGCGCACTTCCTCGAGCACCTGCTCTTCAAGGGCAACGAGCGCATCGACGCCGAGGGCATCTCACGCTGGTTCGACGGGATCGGCACCGACGCGAACGCCGCAACGACGCGCGAGTACACCGTCGTCCACGCACGCGTGCTCGATCGCCACGTCGGAGGGTCGCTCGACGTGATGGGGGAGATGGTGTTCGCACCGGCCCTCGTCGAAGGTGACGTGGATTCCGAACGCGAGGTGATCCTCGAAGAGATCGCCATGTACGAGGACTCCCCGAGCGACGTCGTGCACGAGCTCGCCGACACGATCGTGTTCGACGGACACCCGCTCGGCATGCCGATCGTCGGCACCGCCCACTCGATCGAGACCGCGTCCCCGAGCGCTGTCGCGAGCTTCCATGCGCGCCACTACGATCCGTCCAACATCGTCGTGAGCGCGGCCGGCGCCGTCGACCACGACGACATCGTCGCGCAGGTGCAGGAGCGGTTCCTCGCCAAGCAGGCATTCCGCCCCGTCGCCGAGCGGGCAGGCGCCGCGCCCGAGGCGCCTCCGACCGCGCACGTCCCTGCGTCGGAGCTGCGCCACAAGGAGACCGAGCAGGCGCACATCGTGCTCGTCGGTCGTGGCATCGCGCGCGACGACGACCGCCGTTACGCGGCCGCCCTGCTCGACACCATCCTGGGCAACGCGCCGAGCTCGCGACTGTTCATCGAGGTGCGCGAGCGACGCGGCCTCGCCTATTCCATCTACAGCTTCCTCTCCAACTACGCGGACGCGGGACAGGTCGGCATCTATGTCGGCGTGCGCCCCGACCGCGTGGAGCAGGTGCTCGACGTCGTGCGCACCGAGCTCGATCGCGTCGTCGCCGAGCCGCCGACGGCCGAGGAGATGGCGCTCGCGGTCGGCCACCTCGAAGGCCGAATGCTGCTGTCGCTGGAATCGACCACCGTGCGCGCCAACCGGTTGGGCGGAGCGCTCGTGACCGGCATGCCGATCGAGTCGCTCGAGACCACAGTCGAGCGCATCCGCTCGGTCACGCGCGAGGACCTGCACGTGCTGGCACGAGAGCTCTTCAGCCCTGAGGCCATGTCACTCGCCGTGGTCGCCGACGACCTCGACGACGTGCGCCGCGCCGCCGGGGCTGCAGGCCTGTTGCCGCCCGAGCGCACCGGGGTGGCTACGTGAGCTCGCGCCCGCGTATCGCGCTGTGCGGCGCGACGGGCCGAACGGGCAACGCCGTCGCCCATGCGCTCGTTGCGCGCGATGACGTCGACCTTGTCGCGCTCGTGGCGCCCTCCGTCGCCACGACGCCGTCGCGCGCCCTGCCCGACGGTGTGCCCGCCTTCGCGACGCTCACCGAGGCGATCGAGGCCGGAGGGATCGACGTCATCGTCGACCTCACCCACGCCGGACCCGCACTCGAGCACCTGGAGCTCGCCCTCGCTGCCCGAATCCCCGTCGTCGTAGGAGCGACGGGCTTCGACGATGGCGAGCTCGAATCGATCGGAGCACGCTTCAAGACCGAGGGTCTCGGCGTGTTCCTCGTCCCGAACTTCTCGCTGGGGGCCGTGCTCGCGATGCGCGTCGCGGAGCAGCTCGCAGCCCATTTCCCGGACGTCGAGGTGGTGGAGACCCACCACGACGGCAAGCGCGACGCCCCGAGCGGCACGGCCGTGCACACCGCCCGCCGAATCGCCGCCGCCCGCCGCGATGCGGGTCTCGCCGCTGGCATCGCCGCCGACACTGCAGGAGAATCCCGCTCCCGAGGCGAATCCATCGAGGGCGTGGCCGTCCATGCCCTCCGCCTGCCCGGCGCGACTGCCCACCAGGAAGTCGTGTTCGGTGCACCCGGCGAGCTGCTGACGATCCGTCACGACGCGATCGATCGCAGCTGCTACGCCGCCGGCGTGGCACTCGCCGCACGTGGAGTCACTGACATGCAAGGCCTCGAGACCGGACTGGAGCACGTCCTATGAGCACCGAAACCGACACGAACCCGCCGTCCGCATGGCGCCCTCTCATCGACGAGTGGGTCAAGCGCGAGTCGCAGCTGCGCCCGCACATGCCCGTGCTGGGGGACACGGTCCGCGTTCGCGATGCGGTCGAGGTCGGTGACCAGGCCTACGTGCTGCTCTCCTACGACGTCGACAGCCCGTGGCCCAAGGAGGAGGACCTCACGAGCATCGGCTCGGGAGAGCTGACCGCCGTGATCCAGGCCGAGCGCGTCCGCCAGCCGTGGCACGAGCGCGACAGCACGCGTGCGCGCACGGCGTGGCGCACCACCGACGGTACTGTCACGATCCACGAGCACCTGCTCGGCGCACGCCGAGCGTTCTCC
>JAOPYU010000296.1 GCA_025964455.1 Thermoleophilia bacterium
GGCCGTGCTGGTACAGATTGCGTGCACTCCGTGCTCCACGTAGATTCCGCCGTCTCGGGAACGCGATAATCGCGGTCCCGACGGAGCCATTCGAGGCGCAGTGGACCGGCCATGTCATGCACAGTCCGTCGCGGCTTGACGCGAAGTGGGAAGACACCGCGATCCCGCTTCGCGACGGGACGACTGCGCCGGCATGGCTCTTTCGCGCTACCGATCCCGGTGCACCCTGGGTCATTCACGTTCAGGGGATCCGTACGTCCCGGCTGGTGACTCTACGCTCCGTCGAAGTGGCCGAGCGCGCCGGACTGACATCGCTCGTGGTCACTTACCGCGGCGCAGGTGACGGGCCTGTCGCCCCGGTCTCCTACCTCGGTCAGCGCGAGTGGAGCGACCTGGCCGATGCAATCGCCTTCGCTCGGTTGCATGGTGCACGCGAGGTGTTCGTCGTGGCGTGGTCGATGGGGGCAGGCGTCGCGCTCGAGTTGCTGCGGCGAGAACCTGAGGCCTTTGAGCGACTCGTGCTCGTAGCCCCAGCGACGAACTGGAGCCAAATCGTCCGACACGGCATAGACCGGGCGGGATTGCCGAGACTCGTTGGCCCGGTCGTCATCTGGGCGCTGCGATCTCCGATCGGCAGCAGGATCGTGGGGATGACAGCCCCGCTCGACTTCCGCCGTCTCGACTGGAGCAGGGGATACGAGCTGAGTGTCCCGACTCTCGTTCTGCACTCTCAGGGAGACGACGAGATCCCTTTCAAGCTCACCAAGGAGTTCGCGGTCGGGCATCCAAGTGTGACCCTGGTGGAAGCCGCGAGTGCTCCACACGGTTGGGAGGCGAACGTCGATCCCGAGCTGTTTCAGTCCGCCCTGACGTCGTTCCTGTCCACTCCGCAGTAACGCAGACAGCCGAGTTCTCGGCACGGCCCGAGAGCCAAAGCGGCCGCGCCTCGTGCAAAGCGCGGGCTTCGAGCCGAATCACACCGAAGAGATTCGAATCCTGGTAACTGCGGATTGATCGTCGCGTCTTTGGCTCCGCGACACCCTTGCATTCGACCCAAGGTATTGGAGCCTGACGCTTCGGTACTACCTGTCCGTGCGAAACGCGATGATTTCACAACCTTCGGGAACCAATTTTTCGGCTGCTGCGCGCGCCGCTCGGTAGTCGTCGCCTTCGGCTTCAAGTCGCCGAGTCTCTTCCTGCCGGACTGTGACAATGACCTTCACTACTCGCCACTCTCTCCTTGAAGCCGGTCAACCGCCGACGCCCATACCCACGTCCTTTGGGTCACGCCGCCGCTGTCTTCCCATTCGATTTGCACGGCCCGAGTCGTCCAGGCGATAGCGCGCCCTTCGACTCTTGCCGGCGTCTCGGGATAGCGGGCCAAGGCTCTCACCGGGATTGGTCTCTGAGCCTCGACCACAGGATCATGTTCTGCGTCGATCTCCGCGGGCGAAAGGCTAACGGGCTTCGGTTTGATGAGCACCTCGGTTACACGGAGCTCCATGAGCTTGTCGTAGTGCGCCGCGTAACGCCGGTTTGTGCCCAGGAATCAAGAGTAGAAGATACGTTCGACTCTGGGTGACGCCCGACAGCACCGCCGCCATGAATCCGAGCTTCAAAGCGCTCTCCCAGTTCAGAGCGTTTTGCGCACCGAATTCCAATTCCACGCCTCTTGCAGATCGAGGCGGCGCACCTCCTTCGCGATGACGGAGGTGGCCCGGGTGACGGTCTCGATGCGAGTGATGAGCGCCGGCGACGGTTACAAATACCTGCTGCGCACCGTCGTCGTTGAGGACGGAAAGCGCTCACTCTCAACGCCGCTGACTCGCTACTACAGCGCGCAAGGCACGCCGCCGGGACGGTGGATCGGCGCTGGCCTCCGGGGCCTCGGTGCGGGGCCGGTTGTCGAGGGCGGCCCAGTAACGGAGGCGCACCTGCAGCTTTTGATCGGCCTGGGCCGCAACCCGGTCACCGGTGAGGCCCTCGGGCGCGCATACCCTGTCTATGGGACCGTCGAAGATGGAGCACCGCGCGGCTACGGCAACGCAGGTCCCGAACGCGGTCCCAGCGTCCCAGGGGTAGCGGCCGAGCCAGCAGCTGTAGAGCAGCCCCGAGCCGGGCGGCGCCGCGCCGTTGCCGGCTACGACTTCACCTTCTCGATTCCGAAGTCGGCGAGCATCCTCTGGGGCGTGGCCGACGCAGCCACACAGTCGCGGATTGCGCAGGCCCATCATGCGGCGGTTTCGGAGGTGGTGGCGTACATCGAGCGCGAGGTCGCCGCAACAAGGGTGGGCACAACGGCGCTCTACGGCGCGGTCGCGCAAGTCGGCGTGACCGGCATCATCGCCACAGCGTTCGATCACTTCGACAGCAGGTCTGGTGACCCGCACCTGCACACGCACGTGGTGATCAGCAACAAGGTGCAGACGCTACTTGACGGCAAGTGGCGCTCCCTCGATGGACGACCGATGCACGCGGCTGTGGTCGCGCTGTCCGAACTGCATGAATCCCTGTTCGCAGACGCGCTGACTCGAGCGCTCGGCGTCCAGTGGGAGATGAGGGAGCGGGGGAGAGATCGCCACCCTGCATGGGCAATCAACTTCGTTCCTGAGGCGCTCGTCGCAGAATTCTCGACGAGGTCGCGGCACATCGATGTTGAGACCGACGAGCTGATCCAAGCGTACGTGACGAGACACGGTCGACGTCCTAATCCGGTCACCATCATGAAGCTGCGCGCTCAGGCCACGCTGTCCACACGCCCTGCGAAGCAGGTGCGCTCCCTCACAGAACTCAGTGCAAAATGGCGTGCACGCGCGGAGCTTGTGTTGGGGCAGGATGCCACGACGTGGGCAGGCGCCGCAGTCACCAACTCTTCAGCGCTGGGGATGCGCGCAGAGGACGTGCCGCCCGAAGCCGTCCATTCTCTGGGGCTGAGCGTGATGACGGCGGTCAGCGAGAAGCGGTCCACCTGGCGGCATTGGAACCTCGTGGCGGAAGCTGCTCGTCAGATGATGCACCTCCGATTCGCGTCGGCGTCCGATCGCGAAGCCGTCCTCGGCCGTGTCGTCGATGCCGCCGAAAGAGCTTCGCTGCGGATCACGCCGCCGGAGATTACTTTGAGTCCGGAGGCATTCCAGCGGGACGATGGGACGTCGGTCTTTTACCCGAGGCACTCCATCGTGTTCACGTCGTCCGATCTGCTCGACGCGGAGGCCCGACTGATCCAACGCGAGGCCGATGAGACGGGGCCACGGGTCGACCTGGAAACCTTGCATT
>JAOPYU010000297.1 GCA_025964455.1 Thermoleophilia bacterium
GACGGTGGGCATGCTGGCGGCGGTGTCGGTCATGGTCGGATTCATACCCGACATTCGCCATCCGCGCAGCCGGGTTCACGTTCCTGAAGATCGGCACGGGGTAGGGCAACGCCATGCCAGGCGACCCTGCACCGGTTCCTTGGCGCGACCAGCGCGCACGGCGAGCGGTGCAGGTATTTCACGATCGAGTGTCCACATCGTCCGCCTGGTCGAGGACGAATCGGGAATCGGGCGGAATCACAGTCACCCGGGCTGCATCACGCCGCTCAACGGACGTGCTACCTTCCACGCATGGGCATCTCCTGGCAGGAACTCATCGTCGTGCTCCTCATCGTGTTGGTGCTGTTCGGGCCCAAGCGACTTCCGGAGATCGGCTCCTCGCTCGGCCGCGGCATCCGCGGCTTCAAGGACAGCCTGAACGGCCGTGACCAGCTCGAGTCGAGCGTCTCGGCCGCAGCGCGCCACGAGGCCACGACCGCAACCGGAGCCGCGCCCGTCGCGCAGCCGGTCCCGGTCGAGGTCGTCGACTACACCGAGCAGCACTAGGCGCTCCGCGTGACGGCCGGCGCCGCTGAGCCCCCCACCCGGCGACCAGGTCGCTTCCGGCGATCTCGGATCGAGCCCGATGGTTCGCGCGCGCTCGCGCGCCCGCGAGAGCAGACCGACGTCGCCCGGCTCGTCGACCACCTTGGCGAGCTGCGCCGACGCGTCATCACGGCATTCGCCTTCCTGCTGGTCGCATTCGCCGGGTGCTACTGGCAGCGCGACCTGCTCTTCGACGTGCTCGACCGGCCGCTCGACGATCGCTGGCCGCTCCAGACGCTCGGTGTCACCGAGCCGTTCTTCACCTCCCTGTCGGTCGCCGCGCAGGCGGCGTTCGTGCTCTCCACGCCAGTGATCGCGTGGCAGGCCTGGCGGTTCGTGCGCCCGGCGATCGCGGTCGAGGCGCGCAGCGGCATCCGTGCGCTGCTCGTGACGGCGCCGGTGCTGTTCAGCGCGGGCGTGGCGTTCGGCTACTTCCTGCTGCTCGGCCCCGCGCTGCACTTCCTGCTCGGCGTCGGCCCCGATTCGATCGAGGTCGTGGTGCGGGCGCGCGACTACTACTCCTTCGTCACGACCACCCTGCTCGCGGTCGGGGCCGCGTTCTGCTTCCCGCTCGTGTTGCTCGGCCTGGCGCGCCTTGGCGTGCTCGGCAGCGAACGCCTGCGCTCGAGCCGGCGCGTCGCCTACGCACTGATGGTGATCCTCGCGGCGCTGCTGCCGACCGCCGATCCGGTGTCGCTCGTCATCGAGATCCTGCCGCTGGTCGCGCTGTACGAGTGCTCGATCCTGGCCGTGATCGTGCAGGAGCGCATGGCGCGCCGCGCCGCTGCCAACGCCGACGCGCCGGCGGAGCCCGCGGCGTGAACGACGGCGTCCTGCGCTGGTGGGCGCCCCACGCGCTCCCCGTGAGCGCACCCGCCGCGCGTGACGTGCTCGTCACGGTCGAGAGCGGGCGGATCACTGGTCTTGAGCCGCGCGTGAGTCGCGAGCGTGCAGCAGAACTCGGCGCCGAGCTCCACGACGGCTGCGTGATCGCGCCCGGCTTCGTGAACGCCCATGCGCACCTGGAGTACGCCGCCTACGACGCGCTCGTGGACGGGCTCGGTTTCGCGGAATGGATCGGCGACCACATCCACCGCAAGCGCCGGCTCGCACCCGAGCAGCTGCGCGCGAGCGCCGTGCTCGGCGCGCACCAGGCGCTCCACTCGGGCATCACGTGCGTCGGCGATGCGAGCTTCAGCGGCGATTCCGCGCACGCGATGCACGAGGTCGGCCTGCGCGGCCGGGTGTACCTGGAGCTGTTCGGCGGCCTCGACGACGCCGGCGCGGGTGAGTCGCTCGAGGCGGCCCTCGCGCGCCTCGACGGCCTCCCGTCGAGCGACCTGCTCGAGCACGGCCTGTCGCCGCACGCGCCCTACTCGGTCGGTGAGGCGCTCTACCGGCGGGTCGCCGCGAGCGGCCTGCCCTGGATGACGCACCTGCTCGAGAGCCGCGACGAGCTGGCCTTCGTGCGCGGCCACGGGCCGCTGCTCGCCTCCCTCGAACGCGCCGGCGTGCCGGTCCCGCGCTGGGACGACGAGGCGCCGGTGCACGCGCTGGCCGACATCCTCGGGCCCGACGTGGTGGCGGTCCACCTCACGCAGGCGGGCCCGGCAGAGCTCGAGGTGCTCGCTGCGAGCGGCGCCGCGATCGCGCACTGCCCTCGCTCCAACGCGCGCCTCGGGTGCGGCCGGCTCGACCTCGCGGCCGTCGACCGCGCGGGCATCACCGTGGGCCTCGGCACCGATTCGCCGGCCAGCGCCGGACCCATCGATCCGTTCGCGGAGCTGCGCTGCGCCCTCGAGGTGCACCGTACCGCCGCGCAGGATCCCACGTGGCCGAGCCTCGCCCAGCTGCTGGAGTCCGCCACGCTCGGCGCGGCACGCGCGCTCGGCTACGAAGAGCTCGGCTCGCTCGACATGGGCCACCACGCCGACCTGGTCGCCGTCCACGTCGGCCCGTGCGACGACCCGCTCGCCGCCTACGTGCTCGGCGCCGGTCCTTCCGACGTGCGGGCAGTGCTCGTCGCGGGAAGGGACGCAGGGGTTCGTGATAGAACTTCGCTTCTGGCGGCGCGGGAGGCGGCCGTCGATGCGCGCACGCTGCTCGCGCTGCCGGTCCGCCGACAGTCACCTGGCGCGCGCGTCAACGTCTAGCAATGCCCGGCGCGGCCGGGAAGGGGATCCAAGGTCATGCAGAACCAGTCGCTGTTCGTGAAGGTCACCATCTGGTTCATGATCTTCCTCATGAGCGCCGGTTTCGTGGCACTCGTCATCGCACCCTTCGCCGGCAGTTTCTCGCTGTTCGGCGATTCATCCGGCCGCGGCGCCACGCAGGAGCTGGTCGACGAATCCCGCGCCGAGGTGCGCAAGGACGACTGCACCGACACGAAGCCCGCGATCACCGGCGCACGGCTCAAGCGCTGCAAGAGCTCGCTCCGCAGCCTCGCCGCGGCCTACGGCACGCTGTCGCAGCCGCAGGAGGGCGACACCGAGGCGCCCCGCAACGCCAAGCGCAACCTCGAGCGCGCCGGCGACGCCTACCGCCAGCTGTACGAGCTCGACCCCGCCGACGACGAGAACGCGGCGACCTACGCGGCCTACCTGCGCGACTCGGGCAAGGCCGAGCAGTCGCTCGAGATCTTCACCACGCTCGTGAAGCGCAACCCGCAGAACGAGGACTACCTGCTCGCCCAGGCCTCCGCCTACCAGGCCGCCAACAAGCTCGACGAGGCGATCGCGACGCTGCGCGCCTTCCTCAAGAAGTTCCCCGAATCCGGTCAGGTCGAGGCGATCAAGGAGCAGATCAAGACGCTCCAGGAGCAGAAGGACCAGGCCGCTGCCGGCGGCGGGATCGGCGCCGGGGCCGGTGGAGCACCGCTCAACATCGGGTGAGGCTCACGCGTGTTCGACGCGCCGGCGCCTCGACGCGCCACCGATGATGGTCTAGTGTGCGAGACGTTCGTGCACCGTGGGGAAGCCAAGAGGAGCTGCAGCACAATGAACTTTGCCGTCGAAACAGAGGTCGTCGAAGAGGGCATCGCCGTCATCGACCTCAAGGGCGAGGTCGACCTCTACACCGCGCCGGAGTTCAAGCAGCACCTGCTCGGCCAGGTCGAGAACGGCATCCTCAAGATCGTCGTCGACTTCACGGACACGACGTTCATCGACTCCACGACCCTCGGCGTGCTCGTCGGCGGCGTGAAGCGACTGCGCCCGGTCGGCGGCCAGCTGCTGCTGGTCTGCAGCGACCGCAACATCATCAAGATCTTCGAGATCACCGGCCTGCACCGCGTGTTCGAGATCCACGGCACCCGCGAAGAGGCCCTCGAGGCCGCTCGCGCGGGCACCGAAGTCGCCTGAGCGACGCTCCAGGGCGACGACGCGTCGCCGTTTCCGGGCCATTCGTGAACCTCGCGTGCGCCCGGCTGCAGTAGCAGGTGCATGAACGTCTCGTCACGGACACCTGCCAGTTCCCTCTCGCCAAGCGATGCCGCGTGCATCACGGCGTCGATCACCGATCCGGAGCGATTCGGGGTGATCTGGGACCGGCACCACCTCGCGGTGTTCCGCTACGTGCGCGCCCGGCTCGGGCCAGCGGCTGACGACGTCGTCGGCGATGCCTTCGCGGAGGCGTTCAGGATCCGCGATCGATTCGATTCCGCGCTCGGTGACAGCGCGCTGCCGTGGCTGCTCGGCATCGCGACCCGTCGCATGTCGCGTTCGCGTGACGCCGAACGACGGTGGATTCGACGCGCCCCGATCGACACCGAGCGCGGTGGCGTCGATCCGATCGGCGAGGCGGACGAGCGCGTGTCGATCGAAGGTCTCGCCCCGTGGCTGCATGCGGCACTCGCCGACCTCCGCCGTCGCGACCGCATCACGCTGCTGCTGCACGTGACGGGTGACCTGTCGATCGAGGAGATCGCGGTCGCCCTCGACGTCCCGCCCGGCACGGTCAAGAGCCGACTGCACCGCGCCCGCACCATCCTCGCTGCCCGACTGGAGGCGCTCCGATGACCCCGGATCCCATCGAACTCGCACGGCTGGAACTCACCGCCACGACTACTCCGACGGAAGGCGCAGTCGAGACGCAGCGGTCTCGCATGGACGCTGTCGTCGCGGCGACGTCGACATCATCGGCGCGAGGCGCGCAACGGCGTCGCCGCTGGATCCCTGCGAGCGGGGTCGCCGTCGCGGCCGTCGCGATCACGGCCCTGATCGCGCCCGCGCTCCTCCCGACGGGCTCCCCACGAGCGGATGATGGCGGTGGGAAGTCGCGACCGAGCCTGCGACTGATCACGGGGGCCGGCGCGTTCGCTGGTATCGACCTGGAGACGGCATCAGCGGCCGACGTGTTGG
>JAOPYU010000317.1 GCA_025964455.1 Thermoleophilia bacterium
CGACGGGCTTGGGCTTCACGTTGGCGACGAGGTGGTCGATCGTGCGCTGGATCAGCAACTCGCCGCGGAGCATGTCGGCACGGCCTGACGAGAGCACCTGCGCGAGGGCCTCGTCGGCGCTCTGGCCGGTGTGCTCGGCATGCTCGGTGATCTCGCGGCGCAGGTCGTCCTCGGTCACCTCGATCTTGGCGTCCTCGGCGAGCGCGAGCAGCGACAGCTCGCGACGCAGGTCGTCGCGCGCGCTCTCCTCCAGCTCGGCGAACAGCGAATCGGTGTCGCGCCCGGCGCGATCGAGGTACTGCTCGATCGAGAGACCTGCCTGCTGCAGCTGCTGCTTGAGCCCCGCGTAGAGCTCCTGCTGACGTCCCTGCACCAGCTGCTCGGGCTCGTTGAGCTCGGCCGCCGTGGCCAGAGCGGCCACCGCGTTGCCACGGAAGATGCCGGCGACCTCGTCCTCGAGGCGGCCTTCGATCGAACCTCGGATGCTGTCCTGCAGCTCCTTGGCGGTCGCGAACTCGCTGACCTTGGCCGCCACTTCATCATTGAGTTCAGGCAGCTCCAGCACCTGGACCTTGCGCACCGTCAGGTGGAAGGTCGCGGCCTTGCCTGCCAGCTGCTGCATCGGGTGGTCGTCGGGGAACTCCACCGGCACGTCCAGCGTGGCGCCGGCCTCCTGGCCGATGATCGCCGCCTCGAGCTCGGCCAGCAGGCGGCCGTCGCCCAGGCGCGCCTGGTAGCCGGTCGCGCTCGCGCCGCTCACGGGCTCGCCATCCGCGGTGCAGCTGAAGTCAACGATGACCTCGTCGCCGTCTTCCGCGACCCGGCCGGCGTCCTTGAGCTCGCCCGCGCCGCGCAGGGTCGCCTCGAGCACCTGGTCCACGTACTTCTGCGTGTCGGGCAGGTTCGGCTTGTCCACCTCGAGCTGCGAGAGCTCAGGTAGCTTCGGCTTGGGCACCACCTCGACCGTGGCGGAGAAGCGCAGCGCGCCATCGGCAGCGACCGGGCCCTCCTCCTGCCCCATGTCGATCTCCGGCTGCGCGATCGGGCGCACGCCGCTCGAGATCACCGCGGCGCGGTACCAGTCGTCCAGGTGCACGCGGATCGTCTCGTCGACGACGGCGTCCTTGCCGAGGCGCGCCATCACGGCCTGCGGCGGCACCTTGCCGGGGCGGAAGCCGGGCAGGTTCAGCTGTCGACCCATGCTCACCAGCGTGTCGTCGATGGCGTCCTTGAGCACCTGCTGCGGAACTTCGACGTCGAGCCGCAGCTTCGTGTCGTCCAGTCGCTCGATCGTGGTCTTCATCATGGGGCGCCGTACCTTCTGTCGATCTCGTCGTCGCTATGCGGGCGAGAGGACTTGAACCTCCACGGGCTTCGCCCACCAGATCCTAAGTCTGGCGCGTCTACCAATTCCGCCACGCCCGCGCGTGCTCGCGGGAGCATAATGCACCCATGACTGCACGCGGGAACGGATGGGCTTCGACCACCCTCGACGAGCTGGGCTCCGGCCCCGGCATGCGCAAGCTGCGCACCGAGCTCCACGTCACGGCCTTCGGGATCAACGGCATGGTGCTGGCGCCCGGCACTGCCGGCCGGTGGCACTGGCACGACGAGCAGCAGGAGGTCTACATCGTGCTGCGCGGCGAGCTCACGATCGAGTTCGAGCACGACGCCGCCACCACGATCGGGCCGGGCGGCGTCGCCTGCGTGGAATCCTCGACCATCCGTCGCCTCTACAACGCCGGCGACGTCGACGTGGAACTCGTCGCGCTCGGCGGCAAGGACGGCTACGTCGGACGTGACGGGAACCTGCGCGACGACGAGCTCGAACGGCTCGCGGACGGCGAACAGGGGCTGATCCGCCCCGCCGAGTGAACCCCAAGCCGGCCGTCGCTCGATGATCGGGCAGGCGCGCTCCCGGGACGGACGCCGCCTGCACAGACGAGCACGGGACGGAGCGGACGCGGATGCAGAGCGTCGTGGCGAACAGCTTCCTCGCCTTCGGGGCGGTGAGCATCGGGGCATCGACGGCGATCGACATCGCCATCGATCGAAACGGCCATGACCACTCCGCGTGGGTCTACACGCACGCGAACACGGTGCCCAAGGCGGTCAAGGCGGTCGGCGCGGGACTCGTGCTCGCCGGGCTCGGCGCCAAGCTGCTCCCCCAGACGCGGCCCATCTCCAACACCATCATCAAGGTCGGCGTCGGCGCCATCGCGGCGTGGGGCGTGACCAACTGGGGCTGGCGCCTCGGCATGGCAGCCGTGCTCGACGCCCGCAACGGCGGCCTGCACTGGAACCCGGGCGACGTCGCCAAGAACTCGCTGGACCGCACCCACATGATGGGACGCGAGCCGCAGCGCGCCGAGAAGACCTTCGAGGACCTCATGTCGCGCCTGCAGGGGCATGGCCCGCTCGACGACCGCATCGCGCGCGGGGACTTCATCCCGATGTGGAAGCCGGGCGAGCCGCCGCCGGGCCTGTAGTCACACTCAGGCCAGCGCCGCCGCATCCTTGGCGTCGGTCGGTCGTGCGATCTCGCGCTCGTACACCGGGTCCAGCCAGTCGGCGAACTTCGCGAACGCCTTCTTGCTCCACGGCAGGTTCACCGGGTCGATCGGGTGGTCGAGCGGCAGGATCACCCGCTGCGCGATCTTGCTCTGGTGGCCGGTGATCGGCGGCGACAGGTACGAGTAGTAGCCGATCAGCGTGGCCCATGCGGAGCTGAACTCCATCTCGCGCGGTGCGCGGCGATGCATCGTCTCGGCTTCGACGGTCGCGAGCTTGCGACCGTCCTCGAGCGTCTTGCGGTGCGCGACCCACAGCGCCTTGCGCGCGTACGGCTTGAGCACGTGCTGCACGTAGGCGCGCTTGGCGATCGAAACGCCCTTCCACGTGTCGGAAAGCGCAATTGGCTCGCCACGCTCGGCGGCCGCAGCCGCGGCATCCGGATCGAGCCCCATCGCGCGCGTGACCAGGTCGGAACGCCTGATGTACTCGGCCCACGCCTTCTGGCCCGGGGTGTCGAGTGCATCGGTGGTGCCGGTGCGCACGGCGCGTTCAGCCGTCATGGGATCCTGGACGAGCTGCTTGTTCATGCGCAGCCACCAGTCGTTGTCGGGCTGCCGGTGCGAATCGATCTGCCAGCGCGTCTGGTCGCGGATCCCCTGCCCGTAGCCGACGTCGGACGGTTCGGTCAGGTCGCGCACGAAGCCCCCGACACCGGGGAGTTCGTCGAGGGCGCCCCGGAGCGCGTCGGCCACGGGCCCGGTCTTGAGCCACCCCGGGTTGCGGTGGTAGAAGCGGGTCAGCGTCTCGAGTCGAGCCTCGGGGTCCATCCCGACCTCGACCGGGACTAGGCGACCTTCGGCATCGCGTGCGGTTGGCTCGTCCGTCACGACGTGCGTGATGGGTCCCACCTTCGGGGAAGCCGGGGCGCCGGCGACGGGCGGTGGCGCCGTCTTCTGCACGGGCATCGAAGGTGTCGTGGGAGCGAGTTGCATCACCCACATCTCGATCTGGAGAACACGCCGGTCATGGGACGGTCAGCGGCCTGCCCCGGGTCGGCCACGCCCCCGGCCGTTCGGAGCCACCCCCGCCGCTCGTAGGCCCCTGGACCCATCGCCGTTCGGCCCTCGAACGAAGGCCGGTGGCGATTCACTCACCTTTGCGCGGTTAGCGCTGACTCCCATCCACATTTCGTTCCAGTGCGGGGTCCGCAGGTCATAGATGGCGGGTGTAGTCCCACGCGCCGTAGGGCCCGCGCCGGGAGAACGTCATGGGGATGGTGACCAGCGTGAAGTCCAAGCGGCCAGCGATTCGACGAGCGCTCTCCGCGGCCGCAGTGGTCGCCATCGCCACGAGCACAGCGGTCGCCACGGCAACCGACCTGCCGCCCTCGACCCCCGACGTGTACCGCGCATCCTCCGGTTCCGGCAACCTCGCATCGATGGGGTACCTCGGCCAGAACACCACCGTCGTCGTCATCGATACCGGCGTCGCCGACGTCCCCGCGCTCGAGGGCAAACTGCTCACCCAGGTCAACCTCTCCGCCGGCTCCGACACCGGCGACGAGTACGGACACGGCACCTTCGTCGCCGGCATCGTCCACGAGATCGCGCCCGAGGCGCGGATCATCTCCCTCAAGCTGAGTGGCGCTGACGGCAGCGTCGACGTCACCCAGGTGCTCGCAGCGCTCCAGTGGGTCGCCATCAATCGCGACCGCTACTCCATCGACGTCGTGAACCTGTCGTTCGGCAACGACTCCAGGCAGTCCGCCAACACGAGCCTCCTCAACTTCGGCGTCCAGCAGCTGTGGGATCGCGGCATCGTCGTGGTCGCCAGCGCCGGCAACGCGGGCGATCAGCCCGGCACGGTCACGAAGCCGGGCGACGATCCCGTGATCATCTCCGTGGGATCCAGCGACGAGCAGGGCACGGGCGACCGCGGCGACGACTTCGTTCCGGGCTTCGTCTCGCGCGGCCCGACCCAGGACGGCTTCGCGAAGCCGGACCTCGTCGCGCCGGGCGCACGGCTCGTCTCGCTGCGCGCACCGGGCAGTACGGTCGACCAGCTCCACCCCGAGGCGCGCGTCGGCGCGGACCGCTTCCGCGGCAGCGGCACCTCCTTCTCCGCACCGCTCGTGGCGGGCGTCGTGGCACAGATGCTCTCGGCCGAGCCGCGGCTCACCCCCGATCAGGTCAAGTACGGCGTGCTCAAGGGCGCGACCTGGATCAACGGTGACGCTGCGGCCCTGGGTGCAGGCACCATCCGCGGGAGCCGCGCGCTGCAGTTCGCGAGCTCCGGCCGCGCCAACGTCGGCGTCGGGCGCGGCAACGGCTCCGGCTCTGTCGACGGTGCTCGCGGCTCTACGACGGTCGACGTGGAGACCCGCCTCGAGCAGCTCGACGGCACCGTGGTGCGGACCAAGGTCCGGCTCCGTGGCAACCACACGGCCGAGACCGTCCCCATCTCCGCGGAGCCTCCAGCGGTCGCCGAAGGCGAGACCGCGATCGACGGGCTCGACGGGTTCGATCCGGTCGCATACCGCGACCCTGCCGGCTGGGAAGCCTCCTCCTGGGGAGCGAGCAGCTGGGGCGCGTCGCAGTGGGGAGCGAGCCAGTGGGGCGCATCCTCGTGGGGAGCAAGCAGCTGGGGCGCAAGCAGCTGGGGTTCGAGTCAGTGGTGGGCAAGTTCATGGGGCTGAGCATCCGTACATACGTCGCCGTCGTGTCAGCAGCCGCGGCGGGATCGATCGCGCTCGCGGCGTGGCTGACGGGCATGCCTGCCAGCGCTGACGTCCCCGGCGCGCTCGCCTTCGCCGTCGCGCTCGTGTTCGTGCAGCTGCTGCCGATCCCGTTCCCGCGCGGCTCGCAGCTCGAGCTCGTGCGCATCGAGGAGGCGGTCGTGCTGCCGATGCTGCTGCTGCTCGACCCGGTTCCGGCGCTCGCCGCCGCCACGGTCGGCATCCTCGTCGGCAACCTGGTCCAGGGCCAGCGCGACGCGGTGAAGGTGGTGTTCAACGTCGCGCAGCTCGTGCTGTCGGTCGCCGCTGCACTGGCGATCTCCACCGCGCTGACCAGCGCGACATCGCCCGGGTTCGGCGCTGCCGAGCTGGCCGCCGCAGGGTGCGGGCTCGTCGGCATGTTCCTGGTCAATCAGGTGCTCGTGGCGGGCGTCATGCGCGTCGCTGCTGGTGTGCCGTTCGGCAAGGTCCTGTTCGAGGACGCGTCCCTCAAGGGCGGCATGTGGGTGGCCAATGCCGCGCTCGGCACGCTCCTGGTGCTCCCGGCGATCCACGCCCCATGGCTCCTGCTCGTCGCCCTCGTGCCGCTCGCCATGCTGCATGCCGCCTGGCGCGTCCATTCGGAGCGAGCCGGTGACGAACAGCGGCTGCGCGAGCTCGAGGTGGCGATCGGCGGCCTCGTGGGTGGTGCACCGCTCCAGGACGTGGCGCGGATCCTCGCTGAAGGTGCACGCGATGTGGTGGAAGCGTCCGGGGCCGAAGTGCGCATCTTCGACGGCGAGCTGGCGTACTGGGCGCAGCGCGGTGAGGACGGCAGCGTCGAGACCGGCGAGTCGCGCCACGACGAGGCCGATGCGGCCGATGATCGAAGCCGGGTCGCGCTTACCGTGCCGCTCACCGGCGGGGCGGGCGCGTTCGGCGAGCTCAAGGTATGGCACGAGCGCTCCGCCGAGGGAACGTCGCGATCGTTCACCCGTCGCGACCGCACCCTGCTGGAGATGCTCCGCCACCAGGCGGCGAGCGCGCTCGACAACGCGCGCCTGTCCGCGCGTTCGGCGCAGCAGCAGCGCACGATCGCACAGGTCTTCGAACACTCGAGCGAAGGCATGCTCGTGCTCGACAGCCACGGTCGCGTCCAGGGGTGGAACCCGGCGATGCGCAACATCAGCGGCTTCGATTCCACGACGGTGACGGCGTCGCCGATCTCGCTCATCTCCCCGCAGCTCGCCGCGATCGCGACCGAGACCGGGCCGGGCACGATGGATGCGGTCGTCTCCACGGCCGATGGCACCCGCCGCCACGTGCGCGCGAGCTACGCCCCCATCGAGGGCGCCGGGCAGCAGGACGACGGTACCCCGGGCGACAGCTGGGTCGTCGTCGTTCGTGACGTCACGTCCGAGCAGGAGACCGAGCGCCTCAAGGACGACTTCGTCGCGACGGTCAGCCACGAGCTGCGCACGCCGCTCACGGCGATCAAGGGCTTCCTCGACACGATGCAGCGCGACGACATCGAACTGGGCGCCGGCCAAGTACGGATGTTCCTGCAGATCATGGGCGAGCAGGCCGATCGCCTCGAGCGCCTGATCGGTGACCTGCTCGACATGAGCGCGATCGAATCGGGTCGACCGCTCGAGGTCGACATCGCGCCCATCGACCTCACCTCCACCGTCCGCGACGCGATCCGCACGTTCGAGGTGGCGCGGCCCAACGCGACGGTGTCGCTCGACGTCGACGACGTCGGCCTCGTGATCGCGGCTGATGGTCACCGCCTCGAGCAGGTCGTCACCAACCTGCTCGACAATGCCGTCAAGCACGGCGGCGACCAGGATCCGGTGCGCGTTCGTGTCCACCGCGACGAGCAGGGGGCGGCGTGCGTCACTGTCGCGGACAGCGGTCCGGGCATCTCGCTCGCCGACCAGCGCCACGTGTTCGATCGCTTCTTCGTCACCGCGGATTCCGTCACCCGCACGGGCGGCGGCGCGGGTCTCGGCCTGTACATCTGTCGACGGCTCGTGGCGTCGATGGAGGGCGAGATCGGTGTTCGTAGCGCCGTCGGCGACGGCACGTCGTTCGATGTCTCGTTCGCGACGATCGCAACCTCGCTTCCGACCGACGATCGCGCCGCCAAGTTCGATGAGGCCTACGAGCTGACGCTCGGCACGACCGACGCCTAGCCCTCGGGGTCAGCGGTTCCGCGCAGCAGGCTCCAGACGTGGGAGCCAAGTGTGCCGAGGCGCGCACCGAGGGTCGCCGACAGCAGTGCGAGCGACTGCTGGGTCTCGATCGATCGCTGCTGGGCGCCGCCCACGCGTCCGAACAGCTCCGCTGCACCTGCGCGTGCCGACTGGGATTCTTCCACTGGCGCGACAGGAGTTGCTGGCGTGCCGGCATCACCGGGGCGGCCGAGCATGTCGCGTAGCCCTCCCAAGAGCGGCTGGGTCGCGACCGGCGGGGTCGGGTCGATCGGCTGTGGCGTGCGGAGGGCGAGCTGCATGGGGCGAGCTTTCGGCTGGGGACTGAGTGGTCGCATCCCGTCCTCGGCGCGAGGTGCGCGGCCGGATCGGCGGCGCGGCGGTCCGGTCCGTGTGCGCCGCTGGGGTGGCCGGGTACGCCTCGGTACATGACGTCGCCTCGGTGGACACCCAGCTCCCTGCCCGTCCCGATCGTCCAGGCCCCGATGGCGGGCGGCCCCTCCACCCCCGAGCTGGCCGCCGCGGTATCGGAGGCAGGGGGCCTGGGCTTCCTCGCCGCCGGCTACCTCGTGCCTGACGTCCTCCAGGAGGTGGTCGAACGCACTCGAGCACTGACGACGCGCCCGTTCGGCGTCAACGTGTTCATCCCGCAGCCCTCCGTGGCCGTACCTGAGCAGGTTGCCGCATACGCATCAGTCATCGCGGGTGAGGCGACCGCGCTCGGGACGCAACTGGGCGACGCCCGCTTCGACGACGATCACTGGGAGGCGAAGCTCGCACTCCTCATCGAGCTCGCACCTGCCGTGGTGTCGTGCACGTTCGGCTGCCCGACCGCTGAGGAGGTCGCCGCGTTGCACGCCGCCGGGTGCGCGGTCGTGGTGACCGTCACCGAACGGCGTGAACTCGAGGTCGCGGTTCGGGCCGGGGCCGATGCAGTGGTCGTCCAGGGACCCGAGGCGGGCGGGCATCGCGGTACGTTCGATCCGGCCGCGAATCCGTCCGACGCGCCACTCGAAACCGCCCTGGCAGAACTCCTCCACCGGTCGTCCGTGCCGGTGATAGCCGCGGGCGGGCTCATGACCCGCACCGACGTGGCGCGCGTCCTCGCGCAGGGCGCTGCCGCGGCCCAGCTCGGAACCGCGTTCCTGCTCGCTGACGAGGCGGGCACGCGCGACATTCACCGTCGCGCGTTGGCCGACCCCTCCTTCACCACGACGGCGACCACGCGGGCGTTCAGCGGCCGGGTCGCGCGCGGGCTCGAGAACGAGTTCATGCGTCACCACGAGACTGATGCGATCGCGGGCTACCCCGAGGTGCACCACATGACCTCGCCGCTGCGCGCAGCAGCCGCCGCCGCGGGCGATCCGCAGCGCACGAGCCTGTGGGCGGGGACGGGCTACCACCAGGTCCGACCAGGACGCGCTGCTGACATCGTCGCGTCGCTGACGCCCTGAGTGTCAGTCGAGCCCGCGAATCCACGCGAGTAGCGCTGCTGCGACCTCCGCCGGACGCTCCATCGGTGCCAGGTGTGCGGTGTCCGCGATCTCG
Source organism: Thermoleophilia bacterium (assembly GCA_025964455.1). The sequence continues at coordinate 8,989 of JAOPYU010000317.1, forward strand.
ATTGCACGCGCACTGGGAGCACCAGCGACAAGCCGGCGGGCTGCGTCCGCGTGACAGCTCGTGTCAAGCGTGCCGGTCACCACCAGCAGTGGTGCGCGCAGCTCCCCGAGGCGAGCGATCGCATCCCGATCGCCATCGAGGCCCTCACCGGGTGAGCCGGGCTCGCGATCGATGAGGTCCCGCGAGACCTCCGTGACGTACGCGACGAGGCCGGGATCCACGTCGCCTACAAGCCGGTGAGGACCAGCCACCCAGGTCTGCACGTCGTTGGCGATCGCTCCGTCGACGTCGCCGGCGTCGAGCAGCTGCCCTTCGAGCTCCCACGAGCGGAGCACCTCCGGGCTGCGCTCCATGCCCTCGGGCACGCTGCAGACCAGGGCGAGCGCTCGCACGCGCTCAGGGTGGTCCAGCGCGAGGTCGAGCGCGACCGTCCCGCTCATCGACCAGCCGACGAGGACGATCGGTGCGGTAACCACGTGCGCGTCCAGGACGGCGAGCACGTCGTCGGCGTGACGGAAGTCCGTCGCAGGGTCCGGGCTGTCGCCGAAACCGCGCAGATCCGGCGCGAGTACTCGCACGCCGTCGGCCGCGAGCAGCCGTGCGACGGGCTCCCAGCCGCGCGAATCCGCGATGCCGGCATGGAGCGTCACCACGACCGTGTCGGCGGCCGCGTCGCCCCAGGTTCGAACATGCAACGGCGCGGCTCCGGCGTCACTCACGTACGTTCCGGGAGCCCGAGGTCGGCGCGCAGCAGGTCGAAGTGCGTCGAGGGGCGCACCCGCTTCAGGCTGGCCCGTACACGCCCACCGGGATCGATGATGGCCGTGCTGCGCTCGATCGGGCTGACGCCCGGCGGTACCCACGAGTTGATGAATCCGAAGGCCTTGGACAGCTCGAGTTGCTGGTCGACGAGCAGCCGGAAGGGCAGCCCGTGCTTGTCGCGGAAGCGCTGGTGCGATGCGGCGTCCATGTGGTTCACGCCGAAGACGACGATCCCCTCCGACCGCAGCAGCGGCCACGAATCGCGCATGGCGCACGCCTTGGTGCGGCAACGGATGCCGTTGTCGCGAGGGTAGAAGAACAGGATCACCGTGTTCTGTGCTGCGACCGCACGCAGGTCGACGGGCATCCCGTTCTCGTCGGGCAGCACGATCGCGGGGAGCATGTCCCCCGGTGCGAGCGGCTGGGATGCGGGAGGCGCAGGTGATTCCATGCATCGCCCCTACCCGTCGATCGTCATGATGCGCACATGGGAACCACGCCTGCGCCATCTGACTGTCTCGTCGTCGTCACCGGAGCCTCCAACGGCATCGGCCTCGAAATCGCCCTCGAGGCCGCCCGCGACGGGCACCCCGTCCTGCTCGTGGCGCGCGGCCAGACCGCGCTCGACTCGGCAGCCGCGGCTGTGAGTGCGGCAGGAGCCCCGTTCGCATTCGTGCTGGCTGCCGACCTCGCCACGCAGGAAGGCGTCGATGCGGTGGCCGCGCGGGTCGAGGAACTCGACCTGCCGATCGCCGCGCTGGTCAACAACGCCGGCTTCGGTGCTTGGGGGCCTTTCGCCGAGCAGTCGACCGAGCGCCTCGCCTCGATGATCGATCTGAACGATCGCGCCGTCGTGCTGCTCACCCGCATGCTGCTCGACCGCATCATGCAGGGCTGCGGCGGCATCCTCACCGTCGCTTCCATCGCCGCGTTCCAGCCCGGTCCCGGGATGGTCGTCTACCACGCGTCGAAGGCGTTCGCGCTGTCCTTCTCCGTGGGCCTGCGCGAGGAGCTGCGCGGGACCGGCGTGCGCGCGACCGCACTCTGCCCGGGACCCGTCGCGACCGGATTCGCCACGGCTGCGGGCAACGCCGACCTCGACGACATGCTGCGCACGCGGATCTCCGCCGTGCCCGCCGACAAGGTCGCGCGCATGGCGTGGAACGGGCTCAAGCGCAACGAAGCCGTGGTCGTCCCGGGCGCCGTCAACCGGCTCGGTGCACTCGGCGCCAAGATCGCACCGCTCACGCTCGCCACGCGCATGGCGCGCACGGCGCTCGGCGCGATCGACCGGCATGGCCGATCGACACTCCCCCAGCCGCAGGACTGACGCCGCGTGGGAGCGTCAGTGCACCGCGACGACAGTTGCAGTGACGTCGATGCTCGCGACGTCCTCCTTGCGGATGAACAGCACGTGCAGGATCAGGCCGACGATCAGCAGGCCCGCCCCCGCGTACATCGCGGTCTGGAACCCGTCCACGAGCGATGACAGCTGGTCGAGCTTGGTCGGCGCGCCGTCGAGGTCCTCGATGTAGCCCTTGGTCGCGTTGTTGGCGACCGTCGACAGGATGGCGAGGCCGATGGCGCCGCCGATCTGCTGGCTCGTGTTGAACACGCCCGAGGCGAGACCGGCCTCGTCGTCGGAGACGTTGGTGGTCGCGATGAGCGTGAACGGGACGAACGTCCAGCCGAGGCCGACCGACATCGCGATCATGCCGCCGAACAGCCACCAGTAGGTGCCGTCCACGGCCAGGGTCGCGCCCATGAGCGAGATGCCGGCAGCCGCGACGAGCAGGCCGATCGCGCCCGTGAGGCGCACGCCCAGCCGCTTGATCGCGACCTGCGCGGTTCCGGCGCCGATGCCGATGCCGAATGCGAACGGCAGGAAGGCCGCGCCTGCCTTGATCGGCTCGAAGCCGAGCACGATCTGGATGTACAGCGTGGCGAAGTAGAAGAAGGCGAACATGCCGGCCGCGACCGACAGCATCGCGAGGTTGGCGACGGCGAGCGAGCGGACCCGCAGCAGCCCGAGGCGCACGAGCGGCGCCTTGGTCCGCGCTTCGATGAGCACGAACGCCACGAGCAGCGCCACCGACACGGCGAACAGGCCGAGCGTCCGCGAGCTCGTGAACCCGTGCTCGAGCGTGCCGACGATCGTGTAGACGAGCAGCATGAGCCCGGCCGTGACGCTGACCGCACCCGCGAAGTCGAACCGGCGATGGCCGAGGTCGGCGTGGGATTCGGGGACCCATCGGAGCGCCGCGAAGATGACCGCGAGGCCGATCGGCACGTTGATGAAGAAGATCCACTCCCAGCTCACGAGTTCGGTGATGACGCCGCCGAGCAGCAGGCCGACGGCCGCGCCGCCCGCCGCGATCGCGCTCCACACGCCGAGCGCCTTGGTGCGCTCCTCGCCTTCAGCGAAGGACGTCATGATCACGCTGAGCGCCGCGGGTGAGATGAGCGCGGCACCGATGCCCTGGATGCCCCGGAAGATGATGAGCGATTCCGGGCTCCATGCGAGGCCGTTCATGAGCGAGGCGACCGCGAACAGGAGCGTGCCGAGCACGAAGATCTTGCGGCGGCCGAGCAGGTCGCTCATGCGACCGCCGAGCAGCAGCAGGCCGCCGAAGGCGAGCGTGTAGCTGTTGATGACCCACTGCAGGTCGGCGTCGGAGATCTTCAGGTCGGTCTGGATCGTGGGGAGCGCGACGTTGGTGATCGTCGCGTCGAGCACGACCATGAACTGCGCGAAGCAGACGACGACGAGCGCCCACCAGGGGCTCGGGGCATGACCCGGATCGTCGATGATGACGGGGGCGTGGGGCACTTCACTGGTGGTCATGGAGGGTCTCCAGGAGCGACTGCGCGTCGCGAACGGACATCAGGATTCTTCAGGATCGGACAGGTCCCATCGTGAAGTCGTCGAGTATGCCAGACCCTCCCGGGGGCGTCGGCTGCAGCCCTTCGCAAGCCGGATCGTCAATGCCGGAGCCGCGTGCTATCGTTCCCGCGCAAGCATGCGCCCGTAGCTCAGCTGGATAGAGCACCAGGCTTCGAACCTGGGGGTCGGAGGTTCGAATCCTTCCGGGCGCACTTTGTCCCTGCATATGGCGGGGTCGGTTTGTTACCTCACGCCAGAGCGGGAAATTCCCGGTCTCCGCCGCGCAATCGGTGCTCCTGCGCGGGTTGGTTGGTACGGGTCATTGTAGCTGCTCGATGCCCCCTTCGATCTCCGATGCATCTGGCAGGATCACCGCGCATGAACGTTGCGTTCGAACATTTCCAGCACGAACACGGGGACGGGGGGGCGCGGGAGCACTTCGAGGACTTCGTCGTGGCAACTGTCAAGGCGCTCTACCCTGGCGCGCAACCAATTCGTGCTCACCCGGGGGATGGCGGAATCGACGTCTATCTCGGGTCTCTTGCCAATGGCAAAGTCGCCGTTTGGCAGGCGAAATTCTACCTGAATGGCGAACTCACCAATTCTCGGCAGGGGAGCGTCAAGCACTCCTACGCACAGGCAAAGAAGAAGGCGCTTGAAAAGGGCTACGAGATCGTAAAGTGGACCCTCTGCGTGCCC
>JAOPYU010000339.1 GCA_025964455.1 Thermoleophilia bacterium
GACGGCGACAAGGGCCTGTCGACGGGCGAGAAGCAGATGTTCGGCAAGGCGAAGAAGATCCTGGCTTCCGAGCTCATGTACGCGAAGGACATGGACGAGGACAAGGCCGACGAGTACCTCGACGACCTGCTCGCCAAGATCGCGGTCAAGCGCGCCAGCGACGCGACGTCCGCCGAGGCGATCGAGGTCGACGACTTCGAGGAGATCGAGGTCTGACGCTCGCGTCACGATCAGTATTCCGATCCGGGGGCGGCGTGCCGAGTGCACGCCGCCCCCGGATCGTCTTCCGGCCGTATCCGCGATGAAGGCAGTGTTCGCGCGTGAGCCGCGCTGCGGTGGGGTAGGCTCGGCGACATAGTGATCCTCGTCAGTCGCATCGTCACGGCCCTCATCCTCGGGATTGCGGGTTTCCAGCTGGGTGACTCCACCCGGCTCGCCCAGCGGCTGCCCGGATACGCCGAGATCGCGCTCAATTTCGGCATCCTCATCCTCATCGGCGTGCTCGCCGGATGGGTGGTCGGCGGGCTGCTCGGCAAGCTGCTCGAACGCATGATCGGCAGCTTCAACGAGCGTGCGTCGGATCGTTCGGGCTCCGAGCTGGTGGTCGGCGCGATCGGCCTCATCGTGGGACTGTCGATCAGCGCGCTGCTCTCGCTGCCCGTCTCGCAGCTGGAGCCGATCGGTCCCTTCCTGCTGCTGCCGATGACGCTGATCATTGCCTACGTCGCGGCGGAGCTCGCCGCCGCCAAGCACCGCGACATCCTGCGCCTGTTCGGGGTGCGGGTCGAGGGCGACGGCGCACGCGGCAAGCTGCTCGACACGAGCGCGCTCATCGACGGACGCGTGGCGGACGTGGCGATGTCCGGCTTCCTCGAGGGCGAGCTGGTGGTGCCGGTCTTCGTGCTCGAGGAGCTGCAGCACATCGCGGATTCAAGCGACGACGTGCGCCGGGCGCGCGGGCGTCGCGGGCTCGAGGTCGTCACCCGGCTGCGCAAGGCGAAGCGGCTCTCGACGGTGGACGAGGACCCGACCGAGATCCAGCAGGTCGACTCCAAGCTGGTCCGGCTCGCGGCCAAGCATGGCTGGTGCATCGTCACCAACGACGTCGCGCTCTCCAAGGTGGCGAGCGCGCAAGCGGTTGCGGTGCTCAACGTGAACGAGCTCGCGAACGCGCTCAAGCCCGAGTTCGTGCCGGGCGAGCGCTTTGAACTGAAGGTCGTACGTGAGGGCAAGGAGGCCGGCCAGGGCGTCGGCTACCTCGACGACGGCACGATGGTGATCGTCGACCAGGGCGGGGACGCCATCGGAGGTACCGTGGAGGTCGAGGTCTCGTCGATGCTGCAGAGCCCCACCGGCAAGCTCGTGTTCACCCGGTTGTCCGGGGCCGCGGCGCGATGACGCTCGATCCCGAGGATTTCATCGACGACGTCGCCGTCGTCCTGCTCGCGGCGGGCGCCGGCGAGCGGCTGGGCTCGTCCCGCCCGAAGGCGTTCATCGGGCTGGCGGGCGTACCGATGCTGGTGCATGCGCTGCGGTCCTTCGAGGCGCACGAGGCTGTCGATTCGATCGTGCTCGTGGTGCCGGAGGAGTGGACGGGTCCGGCCGAGGTGCTGGTGGACGACCTCGGCTGCGACAAGGTCTCGAGCATCGAGGTCGGTGGTCCGAGCCGGGCGGCGAGCGTCCGGGCCGGCCTCGCGGCGGTCGCCGATCGGCGTGCGACTGCGGTGCTCGTGCACGACGCGGCCCGGCCGGTGGTGCCCGAATCGCTCATCGATCGCGTGCTCGCACCCTTGAGCGAGGGCTGGGACGGTGTCGTCCCGGCGCTGCCGGTCACCGACACGATCAAGCGCATCGGCAGCGACGGTGAGCTGCTCGAGACGCTCGATCGCTCGACTCTCTGCGCGGCCCAGACGCCGCAGGCCTGCCGGGCGAGTGCGCTGCACGCGGCGCTCGACGGGCTCGATGACGAGACGCTCGCCACGATCACCGACGATGCCGCGGCGGTGGAGCGGGCAGGCGGCCGTACCCGGATGGTGGTCGGCGACCCGCGTGCCTGCAAGGTCACGACTGCCGACGACCTCGCGGCGCTCGAGCGCGTGCTCGCGCCGGCGCCGCCGGTCCTCGAAGCGGTCGCGGACGTCGCGGGTGGCGTGGACGACGACGATGATGATGCCGAGCACCCCGAGGACCTCGAGGAGCTCGACGAGCACGACCTGGCTGGAACCGAGACGTGAGTGACGTCTCGAGCGAGCTCGCGCGGCTGCGCGTGGGCACCGGCATCGACGTGCACGCCTTCGAGGAGGGTGGGCGCCTGGTCCTCGCCGGTATCGACGTGCCGCACACCCATGGTCTCGTCGGGCACAGCGACGCGGACCTCGTGGCCCACGCGGTGACCGACGCGCTGCTGGGTGGGGCCGGCCTCGCCGACATCGGCACGTATTTCCCGTCCGAGGACGCCTCGCTCGAAGGGGCCGATTCGATGGTGCTGCTCGCGCGTGTCGTGGAGATGCTGCGCGAGCTCGACTGCTCGATCGTGAACGTCGACTGCGTGGTCGCGATGCAGGCGCCCAAGCTGGCGCCGTATCGCGAGCAGATGCGCGACCGCCTCGCCGAGGTGCTCCGGATCGATCGCGATCGCGCGACCGTGCGGGCGACGACCACGGACCACCTCGGGTTCGTGGGCCGAGGTGAGGGCGGGGCTGCCATCGCGACGTGCCTGGTCCTGCGGGGATCCGCGGGCTGAAAAACGCCTGTGTGCAGGTTGATCCGGCGATCTACGGAAGTTAGGTAGTTCCTACGGATCCGCGTCCGGGGCCCCCGTCGCATAGTGGAGGCACGGAGCGAGGCACGGATCGCTCCGGAGAGATTTCGGCACCGTCCCGCCTCACCGTCCCGAGGTTGATGTCGCAAATCGTCCCGATACCGTGCAGCGACGACCGACCGTCCCGTCACCAACGATGGTCGTCGCACCCCACCACCACTGGGTGGATTTCATCGGCCCGCCTCCACGTCCCGGAGGCGGGCCGATCCAATTCCTGGTGATGTCCATGAATTTTGTGACGTTGTGCTCGCTATACGAGGTCAACGTCACAAAATTCCCGGGGTTGGGTCAGGCGGGCGGGAGGAGCAGGTCATGCTCCGTGCCGCCGCGGCGGGCGAGGCCGTCGGTGACCAGCGACTCGGCGGCGGGCTCGTCGTCGAACCAGGACGCGAAGCCCTGCTCGATCACGGCGCGCAGGAGGGTGCCGCGGCGCTGGCGCATGCTGCCGGCGTATCGCGCCTGACGTGGCGAGGCGATCACCTCGAGGGTGCCGGCCGACGGGCACAGTTCGAGGAGCGGGCACGCCTCGCACACCGCCTTGGCTCGGCAGGTGGTCTGGCCGAGCTCCATGACCGCGGATCCCCAGTGCCACGCGCGCCTGGCAAGCGCGGGGTGTTCGGCCGCGCCCGGGACGCCGTCGGGGAACACGCGGGCGAGCACGCGCCGCGTGTTGATGTCGGGCGGCACGATCGCTTCCTCATCCGCGAAGCAGCGGATCGCGGCGTCGGTGTAGGGGCCGACGCCGGGCAGGTCGCGCAGGTCCTCGGGCCAGCCGCTGGCGTCGATCGCCTGGGCCGCGAGCCACAGGTTGCGTGCGCGGCGCGGATACCCGAGGCCCTGCCACATGGCGAGCAGCTCACCGAGCTCGGCGCGCGCGAGGTCGCGCGGCTGCGGGAATCGGTCGAGGATGCGCTCGACGAATGGCGCCGCGCGGGCGATCTGGGTCTGCTGCGAGCACACCTCGCAGACCAGGACGGTCCAGCGATCACGCGACGCGCGCCAGGGCCAGTCGCGGCCGTGGACGTCGAACCAGTCCAGGATCGCGTCGATGCGTGGGGTGGGCGAGGCGGCCACTCGTGAATCCTAGTCGCGTGGATGCGGGCGCGCCGCGAGTGGGTCCGTGCCGCGCCGGGTAGCTCGCCGGTGATGGCCCACCCCTCTCCACCCGAGCACGTCCGCCCGCGGCTGCGTTTCGCGCCGAGCCCCACTGGTGCGCTGCACCTGGGATCGGCGCTCGTGGCCGTCGCGAACCAATCACTCGCGCGCACGCTCGACGGCGAGCTGGTGCTGCGCATCGACGACACCGACGCCGCGCGCTCGCGCGAGCAGGACACGCACGACCTGCTCCGCCTGCTGCGGTGGCTCGGCATCGAATGGGACGACGGCCCGGTCCATCAGCGCGACCGCGGCCCGATCTACCGCGCGGCACTGGATCGCCTCCTCGAGCGCGGCGACGCCTACCCCTGCTTCTGCGGCGATGCCCGACTGACAGAGCTGCGCGCCGAGCAGGAGCGCCACGGGCAGCCGCCGCGCTACGACGGTCGGTGCCGGGTCCTGCCGGCCGAGGAGGCGCAGGCCTCGCTCGATGCCGGTGCCCCGCACGTGCTGCGCTTCGCGGTCCCCGACGGGCGCGACGTCGCCTTCGACGACCTGGTCCACGGCCGCGTGGTCGTGCCC
>JAOPYU010000004.1 GCA_025964455.1 Thermoleophilia bacterium
CTTCTCGGCGATCGCATCCGAACCCGCGCGCACGAGCCTGTGGGAGTCCCCCGAGCCAAGCCCGCACACCGACCTCGGCCGGGCCGCCGACCTGATCGTCGTCGCGCCCGCGACCGCGCACCTGCTCGCTGCCGCGCGCGCGGGACTGAGCGAGGACCTGCTCACGACGACCCTGCTGGCCACCCGCGCGCCCGTGTTGCTCTGCCCGGCCATGCACACCGAGATGTGGGAACACGCAGCCACGCGCGACAACGTCGCGACGCTCCGCGCGCGCGGCGTGCACTTCGTCATGCCGACCGAGGGCGAGCTCGCCGGGGGCGACGTCGGCGCCGGGCGGCTCGCCGATCCGCTCGACATCGCCGACCACGTGACGCGATTGCTCGCCTCCACCCCCGTGGGCGACCTCGATGGCGCGACCGTGCTCGTGAGCGCGGGTGGCACGCGCGAGGCGATCGACCCGGTGCGTTTCATCGGCAACCGCTCCTCCGGGCGCCAGGGCCACGCGATCGCACGGGCCGCTCGCGCGCGCGGTGCTCGTGTCACCCTCGTGACGACGGCGCCCCTCGAGCCGGAGTTCGCCGCGAGCGGCATCGAGACGATCGCCGTCGAGAGCGCGCAGCAGATGCACGACGCCATGCTCGCGAACGCATCCGCCGCTGACATCGTGGTGATGTGCGCGGCGGTCGCCGACTTCCGACCGATCGCGGTGCAGGAGCGCAAGCTCAAGCGACGCGACGGGCTGCCCGGCATCGAGCTCGAGCCGACGCCCAACGTGCTGCGTGCGCTCGTCGCGGCGCGTCAGCCGGGCCAGGTCGTCGTGGGCTTCGCCGCCGAGACCGACGACCTGCGCGACAACGCCCTCGAGAAGCTCGACGGCTCGGGCGCCGACCTGATCGTCGCCAACGACGTGTCGCGACCCGACGCCGGCTTCGAGGGCGAGACCAATGCCGTGACGATCCACCGTCGCAGCAACGCCGCCGAACCGATCGACGTGCCGGTCGCCAGCAAGCTCGCCATCGCCGATCGCGTGCTCGATGCCGCGATCGCCGAGCGACCCGAGGTGGTGCTCCGATGACCGGCGCCCCCGTCGCCCACCACTCCGAGATCGACGAGCAGTTCGCGGTACCCGGCGAGCGCCGACCCGAACTCGCACACGCGTGCGCCGTCGAAGCCGGGACGCTCGACGCGCCGAGCTTCCACTCCCCGGCATGGCTCGAGCTCGACCGGCTCGATGCCGCCGATGGATTCGCGACCCGTCGCGCCGCGCGCGCCGTGCTGCGCCGGCCGAGCGATGGTCGCTTCCTCATCTTCCGCTATCCCTTCCGGGACGGGAGCATGCGATTCGTGGTGCCCGGCGGCGGGGCCGAAGCGGGCGAGGAGCCGCTCGACGCGCTGACCCGAGAGGTCGTCGAGGAGACCGGCACCGCGCCGCGCGAGCTCGAGCACTCCGGGCTGCTGCTCTACCACCTGCTCGCCTCCACCATCCACGGCGAAGGACGCACGCCCACCATCCAGTACTCGCCGGTCCTGACCGGCGTGATCGACGACGAGCTGCCTGACACCGGCGGCCGTGAGGCGTGCTGGTACACGGTCGAGGAGTTCCTGGCCGAGCCGCGCCGGCCGATCAGCGACCCGCTCGTCGCGATCCTGCGCGCGAGCGAGCAGGGCGAGCGCATCGAGCCGCGCGCGGTGTGGCTGCCCGCGTGACGCGATGATCCGCGGTACCCGCTCCCTGCTCTGCTCCTCGCTGCCTCCGCCCTCGCGCTCGGCTGCAGCGACGAGCGTCGGCGCCCCGCGCCCACAGCTCAGGGGACGAGCGGGGTCGTGGCCTCCGTCACCGATGGCGACACCATCCGGCTCCGCAGCGGCGAGCGGGTCCGGCTCGTGCAGGTGGACGCACCCGAGGCGCGCGGCGACGTCGAGTGCTGGGGGCCACAGGCCAGCGCAGCGATGCGCAGGCTGCTCCGGCCCGGCGATCGCGTGACGCTCGAGCGCGACCCGGCGCTCGACGGCGTCGACGGGTACGGACGCCTGCTCCGCTACGTCACCTCGCCGGACGGCACGCTCCTGAACACCGCCCTCGTGGCGAGCGGCGACGCCGTGCCCTACTTCTTCCGGGGCGACCGCGGACGTCACGCAGACCGCCTGCTCGCCGCGGCTCGGTCAGCCCGCTCGGACCGCCTCGGCCTCTGGGGCGCCTGCAGGCGGGCCCGGCTCACGCCCGATCTCGGCTATCGCGAGTAACGCACTTGATTGTTGAGTTGTTGACGATATGATGTTGAGTATGGAAGCTTCCAGCTCGACCTCAGCCGCTCTCGAGACCGTCCTCCTGCTCTCGCAGGCCCGGACCAAGCTGGTCCGCGACGTCGACCGCGCCGTCAACGGACACGGACTCGGCTTCGGCGACTACGTGCTCCTGCGGGAGCTGCGCGCCGCACCGGACGGGCGCATGCGCCGCACCGAGCTGGCCGAGCGCCTGGGCGTGACCACATCGAACGTCGCCCGCCAGCTCGGCCCGCTGGGCCGCATCGGCGTGGTCGATCGCGAGTCCAATCCGCGCGACGCGCGCCTGGCCCTCGTCGTCCTCACCGAGGCGGGTGCCCGACTGGTCGACGAAGCCACCGTGTCGGCCGAGGCCCGGGCGGGCGACGTCGTCGCACGGCACTGGAACGACGAGGAGCGCAGCCAGCTGGCCACGCTCCTCGCAGGTGTCACACGCTGATCCGCTCGCGTCAGCAGCCGGCGATGCCGTACTGCGACTGCGACACGAAGTTGCTCTGGGCGACGCCGAACTGCGACACACCCCACGGCGAGATCGCACCGACCTGCCCGTAGCCGTAGCCGGGATTCGCGAAGCCGGTCGACACGTAGCCTGCGCCGCCGTAGCCACCGAGCAGCGAGCTCGGTGCGGGCGGGCAGCCGATCGCCTGCGGTGCGTAACCGCCCTGGTAGCCCGTGCCGTAACCCTGCTGGCCGTAGCCAACCTGACCGTAGCCCTGCTGGCCATAGCCGAGCTGGCCAAAGACGCCGAGCTGCCCGTACCCGCCGAGCACGGAGCTGCCGGCCCAGGCGTTGCCGATGCCGGAGCCACCCATGCCAAAGGCCTGCTGCTGCAGCATGAGGCGCTGGCGCTCGAGCGCCTGCTGCTGGCGGATGAAGGCGACCTGCATGCGGTGCTGCGCGAGTCGCTGCGTGCGCGCGGCGCGGTTGCGGCGGGCGCCGATGGAGCCCGGCTGCGGATACACGCGAATTCGAATGGCCATGTCGGTGAGGGTCCTTCCGTGGACACAGGCTCGCAACATGGGGAGGCGAACCACTGCTGACGGGGTCATTGATACCCGGTCCAACCCGCACGAGGCCGCGGGATTCGTCCCAGCGGCAGGTCTCGGCCGCGCCCTCGGCCCCGAGGGGCCATGTGGAGGTTTGTGGACCACCTGTCCCACTCCCGTAGAAAAACTACTCAATCCTGTCGCAACGCTGCCGACGTTGTATCGGTCAACGATCGAACCATTGCTCTGAAGGAGCCCGCCCCATGCCGTCCGTACGTAATGTCGCCATCGGCACTCGCTTGGCAGCAGGCTTCACCTTCTGCATTGCCGCCGTCCTCATCGTCGGTGCCATCGGCCTCTCGGCAGTCGGCAAGGTCCATGAGCAGGGCGACCAGCTGTTCCGCCACGAGGCGACGGCGCTGTCCGAGGCGATCGCGATCACCATGAGCGCGCAGGAGACCGGCCACGACGTCGCGCAGCACCTCTACGTGTACGACGGTGACCTCGCCGCACAGGACGACATCCAGAAGGAAGTCGCCGGAGACGTCGCCAAGGATACGAAGGCGCTCGCGCAGCTCGAGCGCGTGACGCCCACGCAGCTCCGTGGCGAGTTCGACGCCTTCAACGAGCAGTACGTGACCGTCACGGCCCTCCGCAAGCGGGCGATGGCACTGTCGCGGCAGGAGAGCGTCGACGGGGCCGAGGAGCGCGACGGCTCCCGGGACCTGTACCGAACGCAGCTCCTCCCCGCGATCGATGAGCTGCGGACACGGAGTGAAACCCTCACCGGCAAGCTGACCAAGGCCGAGCAGGCTCGCGTGGACACCAACAGCGCCAGCCGCTCCGATGCCACCAAGCTGATCGCATTCGTCGGGCTGCTCGCGGTGCTGGGCGCAGTGATCATCGGCTGGATCGTCACCCGTTCGATCACCCGCCCGGTGGACCGCCTGCGCCGCGCCGCGACTGCGCTCTCGACTGGTGATGTCGCGACGGCGCAGGATGTCAGCCGCGAGTCGCACGACCGGGCCCGCGACGAGGTCGCTGCCACCGAGCGCGCATTCCTGGATCTCGTCGGATACCTCGAGGAAGCCAGCACCGTCGCGAGCCGGCTGGCCGAAGGCGACACGACCGTCGAGGTGACCGCTCGTTCGACCGCCGACGAGCTCGGCATCGCCATGTCCGAGATGCGCGACAGCGCGTCGGCCATGTCCGAGGTCGCGGCACGCATCGCCGCCGGCGATCTCGACGTCGAGGCGCCGGTGCGTGGCAATCGTGACGAGCTGGGCAATGCCTTCCGTCGCATGCTCGAGGACCTCGAATCACGTGAAGTGCAGCGCGGCATGCAGCAGCGCATCGACGAGGAGCGAGCCGCTTCCGACCGCGCGCTGCTCGACGATCTCGCCGCGATGAGCGAGCAGCTCTCGGGGGCGAGCGCGACAAGCGAGCGAACCGCTGGCGAGGTCACGACGGGCATGGAGGAAGTCGCCGCGTCGATGGCCGAGCTCACCAACAACGCGGCTCGCCAGGTTGAGGTGATGCGCTGCACGGCCATGTCGGCGACCAGCGCAGCCGATGCCGCGCGCGGCACGTCGACCATCGTCGAGACCGGCGTGGAAGCCGTCGACCGTGCGAGCGGGGCGATGACGACGCTCAACCAGAGCGCCGTGGACGTGAGCGGCGCGATCGCGGAGCTCGCGGTCAAGAGCGACCGCGTCGGCGACATCGTCGGGACGATCACCGCGATCGCGGACCAGACCAACCTGCTCGCGCTCAACGCCGCCATCGAGGCTGCACGCGCGGGTGACCAGGGCCGCGGCTTCGCCGTCGTCGCCGACGAGGTCCGCAAGCTCGCCGAGGAAAGCCAGAAGAGCGCGGCGCAGATCTCCTCCATCGTCAGCGAGATCCGCTCCGAGACGGACCGCACGGTCCTCGCCGTCCAGGCCAGCCTCGACCACGCGTCCGAGGGAACCCGGACCGTCGCCGAGGCGCGTGAGGCGTTCCTGGCGATCGAGCAGAGCGTCCGCGACGTGCTCGACCAGACGGACGAGATCCGCGGCTCCGCAGACGACGCGGTCGGCCTCGCCCAGACCGCATCCACCCACACCGAGCAGGTGTCGGCGGCGACCGAGGAGACCGCTGCCTCCATGCAGGAGGTCTCCGCGACCGCCAGCGAGCTGAGCCGCCTCGCCGACTCACTCGCCCGCACGGCCTCCGCGGCCGGCTCCACCGACGACGGGACCGCTGCCATCGTGGAGCTGCGCGCCGCCTAGAGCAACGAACGTTGCGCCCGCCCTGGCCCCGGCCGCGGCGGGCGCAGCCATGTCACGGGGCGGACACATGTGCAGAACCGATCGACAGGTGATCGGATCGGTACAGAAGGCGCTGCGGCGCGCGCTCCCACGTCACCGACCGTGCAGAACCGATCGACAGGTGATCGGATCGGTACATGTGGCGACGCAGGTGGGTGGCTCGCGGCGTCAGACCGGGGCGATGAAGCCGGTGACGTCCGGCGCCCAGGGCTTGACCGTTCGCCGCATGACGCGGTCACGGAGGTTGCCCTCGATCGTGTGGACGCGGCCGCGGCTCACGCGGGCGACCATGCCGACGTGCCCGCGGGTCGAGCCGCCACTGCGGAAGACGATCAGGTCGCCGGGCTTGGGGCGGTACCCATCGCGTGCCCAGTGCCACCGATGGGTGATGCGCGCCCACGCAACGAGCTCGGGGACGTAGTCGGAGCCGCGCCCGTCGAAGCCGAGCGGCTGACCCGCCCGTCGCCACGCCCAGCTCACGAAGTCGGCACACCACGGCTCAGCAGCGGACGCACGCTCGCCGCGACCCGTGACGGCGCGTCGGTACGTCGTGACACGGCCGCCGCGATTGGCGCCGCCGACCTCCCGGAATCCAACCTGCGTCGCGGCCGAGTAGACCGCCGTGCGTCGCGCCTTGGCGCGCTGCGCCTTGGTGAGCGCCGGGCGAGCTGGCGCGGCTCGCGCGGGCTGGACCTGCGCGGTGGGCGCCTGCAGCGCATGCCCGGGCAGGCCGACCATCCCGGCCACGGACGGAGAGAGCAGCACGACGACCATCGACATGACCATGGCGCCGAGCAGGAGCACGAACAACCCGACGCGCGCAGCCGGCGTCAGGCCGTCGCGAAGCTCGTCGAGGAGTGCAGCAGGACCCATGCATCCAGTATCGGGCCGACCCGCGGCCGGTCAAGCGCAACTTTCGAATGAAAACCCGCATGGGGAGCGGGAAACTGACCGTTCAGGAAGCGACGCACGGGCGGCCACGACCTGCGAGTATCACCCCCGGCCGCGTCACCGGGCCCGCCTCCCCTTCCACACCTGCTCCGAGGATGACACGGATGTCCGTCACGCTTCGCCGAATGCGCCGCCGCGCGCGCCGCATCTCCCTCTTCCCGCGCGTCCTGGTCTGGGGTTCTTCGACCTCCGGCAACCTGCTCGCGAGCTGAGCCAATCGCCGCTCGTGCGATAGCCTCGTCGCGTGGATGACGAGGCCCGACACGAGCTCGACCGCGCGACGCTCGTCGCGGAACTGGATGCACGCTGGCCCGACGCGACCGGGGACGCCCGCGCCGTCACCGACGAGACGCACCGCCTCGCGCTCGTCCACCCGGAATACGACGGCTTCATCTCCCTCGAGGTGACCGCCCGCTGCGACCTCGACGGCGTGTTCGTGCTCCCCGACGAGGAGCTCGCCGACCTGGTCACCTCCCACCACCGCACCGGCTGGCTCCTGCGGGGCCAGCGCCTGCCGATCGACCTGGAGCTGCACCCGGGACGGATCGCGCCGCCGGCCGTCAGCGGGCTGCTCGAGCTCGTCGACGTCGAGGGCGAGCCGGTCGCCCCACCCGTGCGGCTCACGCTCGCCACCGATCCGTCGCTCGACTGCGTGCTCGCGGGCGCGATCGACGGTCCGTTCGCCGACCGCCTCGCCTTCGAATCCGCGGTCGCTGACCTCGCCTCCGGCCGCGGCACTGCGAAGCGGCTCGCCAAGCGCCTGCAGCAGCTCGAATCGGGTGCCGAGGACCCCGGCTGGAGCCGCATGCCGTGGAGGCGCGGATGATCGACGAGCGCGACTCCACGACGACCGCCGAGCTGCGTGCCGAGCTCTTCGGCGTCCACGTGCCCGAGCTGCAGCTGCCGCTGGGCGAGTACCGCGCGAGCTTCGAGGCGGCCGAGCTGACCGCCGCGGATCGCTACCTCGAGCTCGGCTCCGGCCACGGCCGCGGACTCGTCATCGCCGCCAAGGAGTTCGGCGCGGACGCCACCGGGGTCGAGTACCTCGACGATGCGATCGAGCGCACGCGCCGATCCGCGGCCAAGGCGGGCGTCACCGATCGCGTGCACCTGCTCCACGACGACCTGCGCCGTGTGGACCCCGCTCCGTTCGACGTCATCCACATGCACCTGGGCCCGGCATTCCACGACGTGCTGGCCGCGCGGCTCGAGCGCGTCCTGGAGCCCCGCGCCCGCGTGATCGCTGCCGGCTGGCGCGTTCCGGGCTGGCTTCCCGACACCGATGCGCTCGAGCTGTGGGACGGCGGCTACATCTATCGCCCGGCCGATCCGCGTCGCCACGCGAGCTGGGGAGCTGCGGACATCGACGCCGGTTGGGTCGAGCTGGTCGTGCACGCTGACCTCGCATCACTGGAGCCGCGCCTCGACGGCATCCCTGCTCCCGGCACGATCGCACTGAGCCACGAGCGTGCCGGCCGCGGCCAGGTCGTGCTCGTGCAGGTCCCGAGCGACCCAGATGCCACGCTCACCATCTGGGCGCGCTGTCGCGCCGGGCGCCTCACCCAGCGCGGCCCGGGCTGGAACACCCTCGCCGACGAGACCTGAGCCTCAGCGGCGGTCGAGCACCCAGATCATCTCGGCTGGCCACTGCCGCGCCCACGCCACCTGGTTGGCTGATCGGTACTCGGTCGTGACCACGCCCTCGCGCGGGCGCGTCTCGACCAGGTCGATGATCTCCAGGCCCGAGCGACGGAACAGGCGGACCCACTCGCCATAGGGCAGGTTGAAGAGCGTCGCGCGATCACGGATCTCGTGGAGGTCGAAGTACGAGCGGCGCAGCTCGTTGGTCGTGACCTGTCCCGGGTTGGGCCAGCACAGCTCGAGCAGCGGCGTGAATGCGCTGAAGGCGAGTCGGCCGCCGGGACGCAGCACGCGCGCGGCCTCGGGGACCCACTGGAGCGGGTCGGCGAACATCGACGCGCCGTAGTCGGAGAACGCCACGTCGAAGCTGGCGTCCGGCACCTCCAGCGCCTCCACGTTGCCGAGCACCAGCGACACGTCCGGTCGCTCGCCGTCGACCGCCTCGGCCTCGGTCAGCAACTCCTCGGCCAGGGTCAGCTGCTCACGTGACAGGTCGATCCCGGTGCAGCGCGCACCTTGCCGCGCGAGCGCGATCGAGAACTGCGCGGCACCGCACCCGAGCTCCACCACGTCACGCCCCACCACGTCGCCGAGCACACCCAGCTCGGATTCCGGGGTCGCGAACACGCTCCAGGTCGGCACGCTCATCGACAGCTGTTCGCGGTGCGTGGCCTGGTAGCCCGCGGCGAGGTCGTCCCAGTGCTGCTCGTTGTGGGAGATGTGCGCTGGGAGGCTTTCGGTGGAATTCGTGATGGGTCGTGCTCCGGGGTGCGGGGCGCACGGATTGCGCGCCCAAGCGAGCCAGTATCCCAGAGCGCCGCGAGCTTCGGCGGGAACCATGGCGCCGTTGGTCGCGTCGCAGTGGTGTACGGCAATCCACCACCGCCACGGAGCGCACCATGTCCTTCACCCATCAGTCCCCTGCCCGCACCTCGATCGCCGTGTTCGGCGTGACCCTGCTCGCACTCCTCGTCGCATGGGGCGTGTGGCGTGCATCGGATTCGGAGGCCGCGACCGCAGCCCCGAGCGAGCAGCGGCTGTTGACGTTCGTGGGGACCGGCAGCGCGAAGATCGCGCCCGACGGCGCCACGATCACGGCCGGCGTCTCCACCCGCGGGGCGAGCGCCGATGCCGCGCAGGATGCGGCGAGCAAGGCGATGCGCGTGCTCATCGCCCACATGAAGGCGGCCGGCGTGGGGGCCTCCGACCTGCAGACCGCGGATGTCTCCGTGTCGGAGGACTGGGAGCGGCGCGGCATCTTCGTGGCGAACCAGACGCTGACGATCACGGTGGACGACCCCGCGCGCGCGGGCGAACTGCTCGGCGAGGCGAGCCAGGGCGGCGCCGACACGGTCAACGGCCCCTCCTTCCGCGTCGAGGACCAGCGCGTCGGCTACGACGAGGCGATGCGCGTCGCGATCGCCGATGCTCGCGCCAAGGCCGAGGCCGCCGCCAGCCAGATGGGCGCCAAGGTGCTCGGCATCTACGCGGTGGGCGAGGCGGATTCCGGATCCTCGATGCCCATGTACGCGATGGCGGGGGCGACCAAGATGACCGCCGACGCAGTGGCGGTCCCGACCGAGCAGGGCACCCAGGACGCCACGATGACCGTGCGCGTCTCGTTCCGGTACGAACGCTGACCCGATCGATCCCCCTGACGCGCCACGACAGGAGCGCGGTACACCACTGTCGCTATGCGACACCCTTGTGCCGCGCTCCCTGCCGCTCCCCGTTTCCGGCGATTCGCGGGCCGCTTGTA
>JAOPYU010000040.1 GCA_025964455.1 Thermoleophilia bacterium
GACCCGGCCCGGCGACAGGTCTGCGCGCCGCGGCGCAGCTGCGGCGGCGTCCGAGCTGGCCACGCCGCCGGGGCTCGTGGCCGTGGCCTCCGCGGCAGATCCGGAGCCCGCACCATCGGCGCGCCCGGCATGGGGCGCGGCTCGGTCGGATGACGGCGTCTTCGCGGGCGTGGACGTCGACGCGGGCTCCACGCGGTCGTCGCGCCCGAGCGTCATGCCCCAGCCGAGCACCGCGGCGAGGCTCGCCACCACGATCGCCAGCACGAGGACGCTCCGCGCATCGTAGCCACCGCTCCTGTACTCGCCGCCCGGAAGCGGGGTGCGCTCGGGGGCATGGGCCGAATCGCGTCGCGCCACGGCGTCGCCGAGCACGATGGATGCGAGCTCCGACGGCATGGTCGGGCGTGGACGGGTCGGGCGCGCGGGTCGGTGCATACCCGAATGCTGACGGGCGCACCTGACGCCGCCAGCGCCGATCAGGCCAGCGTCGCCCATTCCGCGGGCGGGAGCGCACGGATCGCGTACAGCTGGGAGAGCGCGCCCTGGTCGATCGTGGAGCCCGCCTCATCGCCGTAGTGGCCGATGCCGCCCCGGTCGAACAGACCCGTCTCTGGGCTTCGCGCATCGCGCCACGCGCGCTCGAGGTACCCGTCCAGTGCCCGCACGTAGGCGGGGTCCGGATCCACGGCATGGAGCGCCAGCAGGTTGCGGAAGAAGATCGCGTTGAACACCGGCGCCTGCTTCCAGAGCCGGTCCTCGGTCCCGAAGTGGCGCAGCGCGGCCTGCGCCGTCTTGTGCGCGCGATCCAGGTAGCGCTGCTCACCGGTCGCGCGGTAGAGCTGCACGTCGAGGCCGATCGGGGTTCCCTGGTTGTAGGAGTACGCGGTCGGATCGAACGAGCCGGCGTCGCTCAGGTTGTCGCCGTAGAGCCCGTCGTCGCGTCGCAGGTTCGCGCCCATCCACGCCGCCTGCTCCTTCGCGTACTCCAGGTAGCGCGCTTCGTGGGTCGCTTCGTACAGCTGCATCGCGAGCTGCCCGCCGGGCGCGACGCTGCAGGTGTGACGACCGGTGCGGCCCTGCTCATACCAGTACATGCCGCCGTCGGGGTGCTCGCCGCTGCGCACCATGCGGAACGTCCGCTCGGCGTGTTCGAGGTAGCGCCGATCACCCGTGGCGTCGAAGGCCTGCATCGCTGCGAGGCCGATCCACTCGTTGTCGTCGTAGTAGCGTCCGCCGGCGCCGACGCCACCGGTGAATCCGTCGCCCGACCTGTAGGACTCGAACTCGCGGAAGATGCCATCGACTCGCTGCCAGTCGCCGTCCTGCATCGCGAGGATGACCCGGCCGTGCAGCACCTGGCCGAGCGGCCACGCCTCGGTGCGCCACGGCTTGATCCCATCGCCGCTGAAGCGGTCCTGGGAGCCGAACATCGCGTGCTCGTCATTGAGCGCGCGCTGCGCCTCACGTGCACGGTCGAGCGGCCCGGTGATGTCGCCGCCGGCCGGCGTCGCGCCTTCCTCCGGAATGATCAGGTCGACGCCCGAGCGCAGTGCGCCCTCGACGGTCGTCCACGCTGCACGCAGCGGACCCGGCAGGTACGAGTCGAGCGGGCGGCCGAACGCCGTCTCCTCGGGGAGGTAGGTGGATTCGGGCCGCTCGAACTGCGGCAGCGCCCACTCACGGGGCGAGCCCATGGGCGAGGTGCCGGCACGCGGCAGGCTGGCTCCCCCTGATGTCGGTGACCCGACGGACATTCGCGATCCCCTCGCTCCAAGCCGGCCTGCGTCCCCCGACGGGCCAGCTACCTGAGTGTCGTGGGCGCGCGGCGACGCCGTTGCACGGGGAACCGTCGCGGCCGTGGCCCGGGGCGGCCGGGGCGCGGGGCGCACCCGGCTGTGGAGCACGCACGCGGCGACCAGCTGGGGCTCCTTGGGCAGACAGAGGGGAGATGTCTCCCATCTCGCTCGCCGCCTCACCCGTCCCCGTCCAGCCGGTCACGCCGCCGCCCACGAGTGGTGCGCCCGTGGTCGCCGACGCATCGGTCATCGCCGCGCCCGCCGCGCCGCGGGTCGACGAATCCGTCGGCAAGGTGCCCGAGGTGCCGGCGCCGGACAACCCGGGCATCGCCGCGGGACCGACCGCGAACGTGCTGATCGCGCGCATGAAGGTGCAGGCGGACCTCACCGACGAGGCGCTGCTGCCGCGCGGCCCCGAGCGCAAGGCTGCCGTCTATCGAGACCTCGTGGAGACGGCCAGGACGAGCCAGGCCGATGCGCTCGCCGCGCTCGAGCAGCTGAAGGCGAGCGGGGACGTCACTGCGGTGGAGTCGCTCTTCCTGCCGAACGCCATCCTCGTCACGACCAAGGCGGGTCGACACCAGTCGGTGGCCGACGCGCTCGCCGGTGTCGCGAACGTCTCCCAGGTGGCGGAGAACAAGACGTGGGCAGTGGACGCCGATGCCGGCGCGACAGGGCAGACCGGTGAGCTCGCGCCCGGGCACGCTGGTGCCATCGCCGGCGCCGCCATGCTCGCTTACGCACGGGGCTTCGTGGACGGGCCCAAGTGGCTCGACGTCGACAACGCGCGCCGCGCCGAGCTCGAGGTGCTGGGCGCGAACCAGCCGACCGACGATGCGAGCGTCCCGACGCCCGTCGTCGATGGCGAGGCGCCCGCGACCGCCGCGACTCCCGCGAACGGCGGCCGGCGTGACCTGGCTCCCGAAGGATCGGTCGAGTGGGGCGTCGCCAAGATCAACGCCCCTGCCGCATGGGCGCAGGGCGCCGCCGGCGCCGGCGTGACCGTGGGCATCGTCGACACGGGCCTGGACGCGGCGCACCCCGCCATCCGCGACCACTACCGCGGCACCAACGCCGACGGCAGCCAGACCCACGACTACAACTGGTTCGATCCCTTCACGCGGTCGGCGAAGCCGTTCGATGACGGCGAGCACGGCACGCACGTGGCCGGCTCGACCGCCGGCGGCACCGACGAGCGGGCGATCGGCGTCGCCCCCGGCGCCAAGATCATCGCCGCCAAGGCGATCAACGGTGCGGGCTACAACACCACGTCCGCCACGCTGCAGGCGCTGCAGTTCATGCTCGCGCCCACGAAGACCGACGGAACGGCCCCCGACCCGACCAAGGGCGCCGACGTCATCAACAACTCCTGGGGCAACGCCAACCAGGCCGACGACACCTTCATGGAGAGCTTCCGGGCGCTCAAGGCGGCCGGCATCGAGGTCGTGACGGCCGCGGGCAACGACGGGCCGCGCGAAGGCACCGTGAGCCCGCCCGGCTCCTACCCCGGCTACCTCTCGGTCGCCGCGTCCACCGAACGCGACTCGATCGCCAGCTTCTCCTCGCGCGGCCCCTCCAAGTTCGCGACGCCGGAGGAGATGACGCCCAACGTCACGGCTCCGGGCGCGGGTGTCACGAGCTCGGTCCCAGGTGGTGGGTACTCGCGCATGAGCGGCACGTCGATGGCATCGCCGCACGTCGCAGGCGCGGTTGCGGTGCTGCTGTCGAAGTTCCCGCAGGCGACGCACGACCAGATCGTCTCGGCGCTCACCAAGACCGCGGTGGACATCGATCGACCAGGTCCCGACAACGCGGCGGGCTTCGGGCGCATCGATGTCGCGAAGGCGCTGGAGTACCTCGGCGGCCAGCAGGGCATGACTCCGGCCACATGACGGTCACCGGTTGCGCGGACGCAACGGACGCGCTACGGTGAACGACATACCGATGGATTCGCGACAGGCGTCGCGGTCCTCGCAGCTCACCATGACTGACGGCCTCCACATCCTCGAGACGCGACACAGCGGCAACGCTGTGCAGCTCGACGTGGCCGTCACGGGTGGCGCATGGCACTGGCGGTGGACCTGGTCCACGGCCGGTGCATCGCGTACCTGGTGACCTGACTGCCGCACGACGGCGACACGGTTGCAACGGACGCGGGCCCCGGCCCGACGTCCGTTTTTTCGTTCCTGCACCCGTTTGTTCCTCGAGCCAGCCCACGCTCTCGCCCACGACGACACCGAAGGCCGACGCCATGACCCGCTCCACCGACACCATCTTCGATCTCGACCTCGACCGACACCCCTACCGCAACGCGGTGCGGGCCGGCCGCCCCGACACCATCGTCCACGTCGGGGACGCCCGTGTGGCGATCGGCGGCGACCACGTCGCGCTCATCGCCGGGCCCTGCGCCGTGGAGGATCGCGACACGCTGCTGGCGACGGCGCGTGCGCTCGCCGCCATGGGCGTGCCGATGCTGCGGGGCGGCGCGTTCAAGCCGCGCACGTCGCCGCACTCCTTCCAGGGGCTCGGCGTGGAGGGCCTGGAGCTGCTCGCCGAGGCCCGCTCCGAGACGGGCATGGCGATCGTGACGGAGGTGCTCTCGCCGGAAGAGGTACCGCTCGTCGCGCGCTATGCCGATGTCCTCCAGGTGGGAACGCGCAACATGGCGAATTACCGGCTGCTGCAGGCGCTCGGCGAATGTGACCGACCGGTGCTGCTCAAGCGCGGGATGGCTTCGACCGTGGAGGAGCTGCTCTGCGCGGCGGAGTACATCCTGGCGGGCGGCAATCCGAACGTGATCCTGTGCGAGCGCGGGGTGCGATCGTTCGAGCCGCTCGTGCGCAGCTCCCTCGACCTGAACGTCGTGCCGCTGCTGCGCGAGATGACCCACCTGCCGGTGATCGTCGACCCGTCGCATGCGGCGGGCCGCGCGGACCTCGTGCACGGGGTCTCGCTCGGCACGATCGCGGCGGGGGCACATGGGCTGATCGTCGAGGTGCACGCGAGCCCGGAGCGCGCGCTCGTCGACGGTGACCAGTCGCTCGACCTGCCCGCGATGGCGCGCCTGATCGACGGGGTCGACGCGGTGGCGGCCGCTGTGGGTCGACGGCTCGAGCGGCGCGCTCGCGAGGTCGCGGCATGACCACCCATCCCTCCCTCGACGCGATGGTGGCGCTGTCGCGCCCCGGCGTGGTCATCCCGGTGGTGCGCGAGCTGCGCGGCATCGAAGTGGACCCGCTCGCGGCGTTCGACGTGCTCGCGCGCGGGTCGAGCCATGCGGCGCTGCTCGAGACGAGCGAGGCGGGGATCGGCGACGCGGACATGAGCATCGTGGCGCCACGAGCACGCGAGGTGTTGGCCGGCGAGGACGTGCTCGACCAGGTTCGGGCGGCGTGCGCGGACGTGGTGGTGGACATCGGGATCGAGCTGCCGCGGTTCGTCGGAGGCGCGATCGGGATGCTCGGCCACGAGCACGTCCGGACGATCGAGCCGCGCGTGCCGGCGGCAGCGAACCCGCATCCGTGCGGCGCGCCGACCGCGGCCTTCCTGCTGGTCGACGAGCTGGTCGCGTTCGACCAGGCCGCCGGTCGGGTCCTCGCGATACACGCGGTGCGGCTGCCCGCATCGCTCGAGGGGTTCGACGTGGCAGCAGCGTACGCGGCTGCGGTCGCATCGCTCGATGCCCTCGAGGCGCAGCTTCGCGAGGGTGTGCCGTGCGACGCGGCCACGCAGCCGCTCGGGGCGAGCGCGCCTGGGGCCGACCCGTTCCTCGGTGTGACGTCGAACATCGGGGCCGAGGCGTTCCGGGAGTCGGTGCTGACCGCGCGCGAGCACGTGCGCTCGGGCGAGTGCGTGCAGATCGTGGTGTCCCAGCGGTTCGATCGTGCGTTCACCATCGACCCGCTGCTCGCCTACCGCGTGGTGCGAGCCGTGAGCCCGGCGCCGTACCACGTGCTGCTCCGGCTCGATGGCCTCCACATCATCGGCGCCAGCCCCGAACAGCTCGTGGGCGTGCTCGACGAGCAGGTGGTGACCCATCCGATCGCCGGCACCCGCCCGCGCGGTGCGACCGAGTCGGAAGATGCCGCGCTGGCTGCGGAGCTGCTCGCAGATCCCAAGGAGCGCAGCGAGCACATGATGCTGGTGGACCTCGGCCGCAACGACGTGGGACGTGTCAGCGAGCCGGGCAGCGTCGATGTCGAGCGCCTGTGCGAGGTGGAGCGCTTCTCCCACGTGCAGCACCTGGTCAGCCGGGTGACGGGGCGGCTGCGGGGCGAGCTGCATCCCGTGGATGCGTTGCGTGCGGCCTTCCCGGCCGGGACGCTGACCGGTGCGCCGAAGGTGCGTGCAATGGAACTCATCGCGGCGCTCGAGCCGGATGCGCGCGGGCCCTACGGCGGCGTCGTCGGCTACGTGGGCCACGGCAGGGTGCTCGACATGGCGATCACCATCCGCACGGCAGTGCTGGCGCGCGGCATGGCGAGCGTGCAGGCCGGCGCGGGCGTGGTCGCCGCGAGCGATCCCGAGCTCGAGGAAGCGGAGACGCGACACAAGGCGCGCGCGGTGCTGCTCGCGCTGACGCTGGCCGAGGAAGTGGCCGCCGCGACGATGCCCGCGACCGAGCCGGTCGCGATCGGAGGGGTCGCATGACGCGCGTCCTGCTCATCGACAACTACGACAGCTTCACGTACAACGTCGCCGATGCGCTGGCGCGGCTGGACGCGACCGTCGACGTCGTGCGCAACGACGCCCGATCGCGCGACGAGTTGCTCGCCGAAGGCCACGACGCGATCGTGCTGTCACCCGGCCCGGGCGGCCCGGACTCTGCTGGCGTGTGCGCGGAGCTCGTGCATGCGGCCATCGATCGTGACATCCCGCTGCTCGGGATCTGCCTCGGGATGCAGTGCATGGCCGCGACGCTGGGTGGCGTGATCCTGCGGCTCGACTCGGTCGTGCACGGCGCGGCGAGCCCCGTGCTGCATGACGGGCTCGGCATCTACGAGGGCGTCCCGCAGGGGTTCCTCGCCGGGCGCTACCACTCGCTCGTGGTGGAGGAATCGTCGTTGCCCGACGAGCTGGTCGCGACGTCGCACACGAGTGATGGCGTGCTCATGGGCGTCCGGCACCGGACGGCGCGCATGGAGGCGATCCAGTTCCATCCGGAGAGCATCCTCACGCCCGATGGGCAGCTCCTGCTCGGTGGGTTCCTGACCCAGGCCCGAATGACGGAGGTGGCGTGACATGAGCGAGGTCCGTGACACCCTGCAGCGACTCGTGCGCGGCGAGCAGCTGTCGCGCAGCGACGCACACGCCGTGATGTGTGCGGTCATGGCCGGCGACGTCGACGACGCATCGTTCGGTGCGCTGTTCGCGACGCTGCACGCACGGGGCGAGACGGTCGAGGAGCTCGCCGGGCTGGCGAGCGCGATGCGCGAGCACGTCGTCGTGGCGCGCGCGCCGATCGGCTCGATCGACACGTGCGGGACCGGCGGCGACGGGGCTGACACCTTCAACGTCTCGACGTGCGCGGCGCTCGTCGCGTCGGGCGCGGGCGCGGTGGTGGCGAAGCACGGCAACCGTGCGGTGAGCTCGAGCTGCGGGAGCGCGGACGTGCTGGAGGCGCTCGGCGGGCGGCTGGACGCGACGCCCGAGGACGTCGATCGGACGTTCGCGACGGCGCGGTTCGCCTTCCTGTTCGCTCCGGCCTTCCACCCGTCGATGCGCCACGCGGCAGGGCCGCGGCGTGCGCTCGGGATTCGCACCGCGTTCAATTTCCTCGGACCCATCACCAACCCCGCGGGTGTCACGCGGCAGGTGGTCGGAGTGAGCGACGCGGCGATGGCGGCGCGCATCGCCGACGTGCTGCGCGAGCTCGGGAGCGAGCACGCGCTCGTGGTGCACGGCGCCGACGGTCTCGACGAGCTGTCGATCGCGGATTCGAGCGTGGCCTACGACGTGCGCCCGGACGGGGTGACGCGCTTCGAGCTCGACCCGGAGTCACTCGGGCTGGTGCGTGCGCCGATCGAGGCGATCCGTGGCGGCGACGCTGCGCGCAACGCTGAGATCCTCCGCGCGGTCCTGGCAGGTGCTCGTGGTCCCTCGCGCGACGTCGTGGTGCTCAATGCGGCGGCGGCGATCCTCGTCGCCGACCTCGCAGGCGACCTGCGGGAGGCGGCGGCGCTCGCGGAGCAGGCGCTCGATGACGGTGCCGCACTCGACCAGCTCGAGCGCTGGATCGCCGCGACGGCCGAGGTCGCGGCATGACGGCGGGGACGGGCACCTACCTGGACCGCATCGTCGAGGACGTGCGGCGCCGACTCGACGTGGTGACGGCCGACGTCAGGCCCGCGGCGACATCGGCGCGACGTTCGCTCATCGCGCGGATCGAGGCCGCGCGGGCCCGCGAGGAGCTCGCGGTCATCGCGGAGGTCAAGCGGCGGTCGCCGTCGGTGGGGGAGATCGACCTGGCGGTCGACCCCGGCGAGCAGGCGGGCACCTACGAGGGGGCGGGGGCCGTCGGCATCAGCGTGCTGACCGAACCCGACCACTTCGGCGGGACGCTCGACGACCTGGTCGCCGCTCGCAGCGCGACCCGCGAGGCGGCGGTGCTGCGCAAGGACTTCATCATCGACGCGAGCCAGCTGGAGGATGCGGCCGCGGTGGATGCAGACGCCGTCCTGCTGATCGCGGCGCTGCACGAGACCGGGGCCCTCGTGGAGCTCGCGGCCCGTGCAGGCGAGCTCGGGCTCGAGGTGCTGCTCGAGGTACACGACGAGGCGGAGCTCGAGCGGGCGCTCGCGACCGACGTGCGACTGATCGGCATCAACAACCGCGACCTACGCTCGTTCGTGGTCGACCTCGCCACGAGTGAACGTCTCGCACCGCTGGTTCCGAGCGACCGGCTGATCGTCGCCGAGAGCGGTGTGCGGACCCCCGAGGATGCGGCGCGGCTCCGCGCGGCTGGTGTGGATGCCCTGCTCGTCGGGGAGGCGCTCATGCGAGCGCGCGAACCGGGGGGGCTGCTCCGCGCGCTCGCGACCGCGAAGAGTCCAGGAGCGAGCACGTGACCACAGAAGGATCCCCCACTCCCGGCGCCCCTGCCGCCCCCCGCGCGCGCATGCTCGTGAAGCTCTGCGGCCTGCGGGGCACCGACGATGCCCGAGCGGCGGTGCTCGCCGGAGCCGACCTGGTCGGCATCGTGCTGGTCCCGGGGTCGCGCCGCTACGTGCCACCGCCGACGGCAGGCGCGATGATCCGGACGATCCGCGAGACCGCGCGCGAGCACGGCCGCTTCACGCCCGAGGTCGTGGGCGTCGTCGGCGCGATGTCACTCGCGGTTGCACGGCACATGGTGGAGTCGATCGGCCTCGACGTGGTGCAGCTCGTCGGCACGGACGAGGAGTGCCTACCGATCGCGGACGCCATCCAGGGTACGCCGATCATCCGCACGCTCTCGGTCCATGAGGACACCGATGCGGAGTCCCTGCGCGGGCGTGTCGACGCGTGGCAGGCGCGTGGCGCCCGAATCGTGTTCGATGCGGCCGTCGATGGCGAGCTCGGCGGCACCGGCGTGCGTATCCGCGCCGACCTGGTGCGGCCGGTGCTGCAGGCCGGTCGACACGGGCTCGCCGGCGGGCTCGACCCCGACAACGTCGCCGATGCGATCCGAGACCTGCGCCCGGCGATGGTGGACGTCTCGAGCGGCATCGAATCGCATGCGGGCCACAAGGATGCCGAGCGCATGCAGGCGTTCGTCGCCGCTGCCCGCGCGGCGCTCCTCGACGATTCGCTCCCCGACCAGTTCCTGATCGACTCGATCGCCCGACACAACCCCGACCACGCGACCTGACTGACATGCATCCCACCGCCACCGACCACGCCACAGCAGATGCGCTCGACGGCTTCCGCCTCGACGCCCACCCGATGCCCGACGCCGCAGGCCGCTTCGGCGACTTCGGTGGCAGCTGGATCCCCGAAGTGCTCGTACCGGCGGCCTCGCGGATCGCGGCAGCATGGGCTGACGCGCGTCAGGATCCCGCCTTCCTCGCCGAGTACGCGCACCTGTGCCGGACCTTCATCGGGCGCCCCACGCCGCTGCAGGACGCGCCGCGGCTGACGGCGCACGCGGGCGGCGCGCGCATCCTGCTCAAGCGCGAGGACCTCGCGCACACGGGCGCGCACAAGATCAACAACGCCATCGGGCAGGCGCTGCTCGCCCGGCGCCTGGGTGTCACGCGTGTGATCGCCGAGACCGGCGCAGGCCAGCACGGCGTGGCGACCGCGACGGCGTGCGCGCTGCTCGGGATCGAGTGCGTGGTCCACATGGGCTCGCACGACATCGAGCGCCAGCACCCCAACGTGCTGCGCATGGAGTTGCTCGGCGCACGCGTGCACGCGGTGGAGGAGGGCACTCGCACGCTCACCGATGCGGTGAGCTCCGCGATCCGAGCGTGGGTCACCGACCCCGACGGGATCTACTACCTGATCGGCAGCGCGGTCGGCATGCATCCCTTCCCGACGATGGTGCGCGACCTGCAGTGCGTGATCGGCCACGAGGCGCGCGCCCAGTCGCTGGCGCTCGTGGATGCGTTGCCCGACGTGGTCGTGGCGTGCGTGGGCGGCGGCTCCAATGCGATCGGCACGTTCGTTCCATTCGTCGCGGACGCCGGGGTCGAGCTGCACGGGGCGGAGGCAGCGGGCGACGGGATCGACACGCCGCGGCATGCGGCATCGATCGTCGCGGGACGCGTGGGCGTGCTGCACGGAGCGCGCACGATGCTGCTCCAGGACGCCGACGGCCAGGTGCTGCCGACGCACTCCATCAGCGCCGGCCTCGACTACCCGGGAGTCGGCCCGGAACACGCGCAGCTCGCGGATTCGGGGCGCGCGACGTACCACCCGGTCACGGACGGTGCCGCGATGGAGGCCCTTGGGCTCCTGTGTCGCACCGAGGGGATCATCCCGGCGATCGAGAGCGCGCACGCGATCTCGTTGGCACTCGAGCTCGCGGCGGATCGCAGCAGCGACGACGTCGTGCTCGTCACGGTGTCAGGTCGCGGCGACAAGGATCTCGCGACGATCGGCGCGCATGCGGAGGGCCGGCGATGAGCGCCGGGGCAGCCGCAGTCCAGGCGAAGGGCGCCGCGCGGATCCGCCGTGCGTTCGAGGCGGCACGCGCCGCTGATCGCGCGGCGCTGATCCCCTACGTGGTGGCCGGCCGACCGGGCATCGAGGCATGCGTCGACCTGGTCGAAGCGCTCGCAGGCGCCGGCGCCGACGTCGTCGAACTGGGTGTCCCGTTCAGCGACCCGCTCGCCGATGGCGCGGTGATCCGCGACGCGACGCGCCTCGCCCTCGATGACGGCATGACGGTGGCCGGGGTGCTCCAGCTGGCCCGCGACGTTCGAGCGCGCGGCGTGGACGTGCCACTCGTGTGCATGGGGTACGTGAATCCGCTGCTGGCCTACGGTCTGGAGCGCTTCTGCGCGGATGCTGCCGCTGCCGGGGTCGATGGACTGATCATCCCGGACGTGCCGCTGGAAGCGGGGCGTGAACTGCGCGAGATCGCGGCAGCCCACGGGCTCGGCATGACCTTCCTGGTCAACCCGATGACCGAGCCGGCCCGGATCGCGGAGCTCGCAGCGTCATCGACCGGGTTCCTCTACGCAGTCGCCTCCACGGGCACCACAGGTGCGCGCTCGGACGTCGCTGGATCCACGGTGGAGCTGCTCGAGCGGCTCGCGGCGGCCGGCATCGATGCCCCTGTTGCGGTCGGCTTCGGGATCAGCACGCCCGAGCATGTCGCGACGCTCGCGCCGCACGCCGACGGGATCATCGTCGGCAGTGCCCTGGTCGAGCTCGTCGAGCAGGACGTCGAGGCAGCCGTCGCGCGCGTCGGGGAACTGCACCGCGCCTCCCGCCGCACCCGGTAGGATCTCGACCTGTCGCTTGACTGGTTGGGAGGCCCGTCGTGCACTTGGTCGCAATCAAGCATCCGCCCCACATCGGCTGGACCGGGACTGGGCCACTACCTGCGACGCTGGACGTGCCCGGGGCACTCGCTGCGGCACTGCAGGCGGCCGTGGCGACCGGGCGCGAGGAAGCTGCGGGCTGGGCCCGCATCCATCCCACCGGCAGCATCAACCGCTTCGACCGCGATGCGGTCGCCAATGCGGGAACACCCCCGGCCGGCGACGCCGCCCGGGCGGATCTCGATGCCGTGCGCGCCGCCAAGCTCGCGCGCACGCCCGACGCGGTCGAGGCCGCGGTCTGGCACCAGCAGTTCGGCGGCTGGGACCTGTGGGCGAACGTCATCGACGAGCTGCGCAGTTCACACGGGGTGGAGCAGGCCCGTCGCGCCGAGCGCCTCGTCAACCTGGCGCAGGCGCGAACCGATGCGGTCACTGCCACGGTCAAGGAGCAGTTCGACCGCAAGCGCCCGTACGAGGTCGATCCGACGATCGATCCGGTCGTGCATCGACCCGACGGCAATGCGAGCTTCCCGTCCGGCCACTCCTCCGGTGCGTTCGCCGCGGCGATCGTGCTCGCGGCGCTCGTGCCCGAGCGAGCGGCCGAGCTGATGTCGCTCGCCAGCCAGGTCGCGTACTCGCGGGTCCTGGGTGGCGTGCACTTCCCCTCCGACGTCGCCGCTGGCGCTCGGATCGCCTCGCGCATCGCGAGCGACGTGCTCCGCCGCGACGGCCTCGTCGCCAGCTGAAACGGGGCTGTGCGCAGGTTCGACACTCCGGTAGGCCCCGCAGTGGGGCCGGGCGCCGCGCGGGGACTCGCGGCAGGGGGACCGCTCGAACCATGGACGCAGCAATCGCATATCGACTCGCACGGGGCGCCGTCTGGCACCTCGAGGTCGCGCTGCCCGAGCTCGAAGCCGTCGCGAGCGGCGCTGCACGCGCGAGCGAGCTGCGCGCCGCGGCCGCGTCACATGTCCTGCAGGCTGGCGCCGACACGTTCGCACACGCCGGCAACCAGGCATCGCTCGGCGCACAGCTCGTCGAGCTCGGCGCGCGCATGCGCGACGACGTCGGCTCCCCGGCCGCGCACATCAGCAGGATCAGGGCACTTCGCCACGACGCGCAGGCCGCGCTCGACGAGCTCGCCCCGCGCCTGACCGGGCCCGAGAAGACGCTGTCGCTCGCGCCGGCTGCCGAGGCGCCGCGGTCCGAGCTCGCGCTCGTCACCTCGATCGCCGACGCCAGGCGGTTCCGCCGCGTGTCGGACGTGCAGCGCGCGGTGCACCTGCGCATCCTGCGCAGTGGCACCATCCAGCCCGAACCGATCCGGTGGGTCGGCGGCTACGGCAACGGCAACGGCGCGATGCCGATGGTGCGCGTCGCCCACCCGGCCACGCAGCACGTCACCCTCGCCGCAGTGCACCGCCCGCCGACCGCGCAGGCTGCGCAGGAGGAGTTCGTCGGCGAGCTCACGGCGCGAGCCGGGGTCGACCACCTGTTCTCGCCCGTCGCCCGCCGCGCCGATGGATCGGCGCTCGTCGAGACGGTGCCCGGCGCGCCGATCTGGGAGCAGCACGTCGACTCCGGCGATGACATCGCCGAGGTGATGGGCCGCTGGTACGAGGAGCGTTTCCCCGGCCTCGGCCGCGATGCTGCGTACCGCGCGGGCCAGCTCGACTTCGACGAGGCCAAGACGATCGACTACATCACGGCGCAGGTCGACCGCAACGCAGGCGGCGCCCTGGCGGACCGTGCGACCGGCGACTTCCACTTCATCGACCAGGGCTTCGCCGGGCGCGGCGAGCTCCGGGACCCGCTGCGCCCTGGCATGAAGTCGCACCTGGTCGGCGGCGAGGCCGGGCGCGGCGAGGTGCTGCCCGAGGCCGCCGAGTCGATCGCGGCCCGCCTGAGCGACGACCAGCTCGCCGCCGCACACGACGTGCTGCGCCGCGGCCCCGACGGCAACCTGCCGGGCGGGCACGCCACGGCCCTCGCCGAGGACGCCTCCGACACCTTTCTCGCCAACATGCGCGCGCGACGCGATCAGGTCCGCACCGGCTCCTGGACCTACGAGCCGATCGACCTCAACGCCAACCCGCTCGCCCATATCGACTGGCTCCGCTCCCAGGGCAGGTAGCCGGCCGGCGGCCGCGGCGCTGCGTGCGGGTCTTTCCGACGCGGATTCCGGTTTCGTCCGCCCACTGGCGGACGGTCTGTACTTTCAGTCGAGGAGTGCCTGCACAGGGTGACGACGGCACCCCGTCATGGCGCCCCGATGCCGGGGCATGCGCATGCTGTCGACTTGATCTCGACGTTCTGCACATCCATCGTCGGTGTCGCTGGGTCAGCGCGCGAAGATGAGTGCGCCGGCGGCCGTGGCGAGACCCGCGCTGATCGCGACGTCGGCCACGTTGTAATGGCCGAACAGGTCGGTCGTATGGATGAAGTCGGTGACGTGGCCCTGGTGCACGCGGTCGATCACGTTGCCGAGCCCTCCGCCGATCACGAGGCCGGCGCCTGCACCGACGATCGCCGAGCGCGGCGAGCGCGCACCGAGCGCGAGCATGCCCGCGCCGATCGCGGCGGTACCGACCATCGGCACCCACGTCGGCAGCTCCCCGAACAGCCCGTAGGCGGCGCCGGTGTTCTTGACGTGGGTGAGGGCGACCTCGCCACCAAGCGCGATGTCATGGCGCTCGCCGGGCTCCATCGTCGCGCGGACGATCGCCTTCGACGCCTGGTCGACGACGAGCGTTGCGCCCGTCGCAATCCCGGCAGCAGCCAGCACGCGTCCCATCCCCGGTCCCATGCCTGCTTGTCGGGGATACGACGTTCGTTGGACCGCGCCCGGCTGCGCTCGCGCCGCGATCGAGCCACCGCTCCCGTGCCACGCCAGCCCGACTCGATGCCAATTCGTCAGGCTCATCCTGACGACCCGGTGTCGAGTGGCGCAGGGACACCCGCGGGGCCCACCGGCGCGCCTGGGGTCTCCTGACCGGTCGGCCGCCCCACCTATTCGTGCGAGTTTGTACCGTCCTTGGGCGACTAACTCGACTTAATCAACGGCGGGCGGGGAGCCGAAGACGATGTCGTCGGGGCGGATGGGGACGCGGATGAGGTCGATGCCGGTGGCGTCGCGGACGGCGGCGGCGATGGCCGGGGTGGAGGAGATCGACGGCGGCTCGCCGACGCCGCGGACGCCGTAGGGCGCCTCGGGGTCGCCGAGCTCGAGGATCGTCATCTGCACCGTCGGCATGTCGAGCGTGGTGGGGATCAGGTAGTCGGTGAAGGACGGGTTGCGGACCGTGCCGTTGACGACCTGGATCTCCTCCATGAGGGCAAGTCCCACGCCGTGCGAGGTGCCGCCCTCGATCTGACCCTCGAGCTGCTGCGGGTTCATCGCCTTGCCGACGTCCTGTGCGGTCGCCATGTCGAGCACGCGCACGATGCCGAGGCCGGCGTCCACGTCGACCACGGCGCGGTGCGCCGCGAACGCGAACTGCACGTCGGCGTCGCCCTGGCCCGTCTCCGGGTCGAGCGGGAACGTACGCTTGTGGCGGAATTCGCGCTCCACCTCGATCGGCGTCGACAGCAGCTCGGAGACGTCAGCCACGATGACCTCACCCGCGGCGTCGCGGATCGTGCCGTCGTCGTCGAGGCGCATGCCCTCACGCGCCACGCTCGTGTGTGCGGCCGCGCGGTCGAGCAGCTCCGCTCGCACGAGCTCCGCGCTCTGCTTCACGGCGCCGCCGGTCATGTAGGTCTGGCGCGAGGCGGAAGAGGACCCCGCCGAGCCGACCTGCGTGTCAGCCGGCAGCACCACGCACGGCCCGACGGGCAGCTCGGTACGCCCGATCTGCATGCAGATCGTGACCAGCCCCTGTCCGACCTCCGCCGCTGCGTGGTGGACTGACACGATCGGGCCATCGGCCCCGCGCGACAGGGTCACCCTCGCCGTGGAGTAGTCGTCGAACCCTTCGGCGAAGCCGACGTTCTTGAAGCCGACGCCGTAGCCCACGCCGCGCCGCACGTCCTCGCCGTGGGTCGTGTTGGCGGCGCCGCCCGGCAGCTGCCGGATGTCGAGCCCGCCACCGGCGCCCACCTCACGCGTCGCCACGGGGGCCAGCTCGCGGCGCGGCGCGTCGCGCACGGCCTCGAGCAGCTCGCGCACGGGCGCCGGGTTCTCCACGACCTGCCCGGTCGGCAACCGGTCGCCCTGCCGCATCGCATTGATGATCCGCAGCTCCACCGGATCCATGCCGAGCTTCGCGGCCAGCCGGTCCATCTGGCCCTCGTGCCCGAGCGCCACCTGCACCGCGCCGAATCCACGCATCGCGCCGCAGGGCGGGTTGTTGGTGTACGCGACGGTGGCATCGATCGTCGCGTTCGGCACCACGTACGGCCCGAGCGCGAATCGCGCAGCATTCGATGCGACCGCGGTGGAGGAGGAGGTGTACGCCCCGCCGTCGAGGAGCACGCGTACCTTCACGTAGACGAGCGTGCCGTCCTCCGTGGCGCCGTGCTCGTACTCCATCCACGCAGGGTGTCGGTGGATGTGACCGAAGAAGGATTCCTCGCGCGAGTAGACCATCCGCACGGGCCGCTGCGTGGCCAACGCCAGCATCGACGCGTGTGCCTGCATCGACAGGTCCTCCCGTCCGCCGAATGCGCCGCCCACGCCTGCCAGCGTGATGCGCACCTGCTCGGCCGACAGGCCCAGGCACGGCGCCACCTGGTCGCGATCGGTGTGCATCCACTGCGTCGCGACGTAGATGTCGACGCCGCCATCCTCGGCCGGGATCACCAGCCCGCTCTCGGGGCCGAGGAACGCCTGGTCCTGCATCCCCATCTCGTACCTGCCGCGCACGACGACCGGGGCGGTCGGCGCCTGGTCGCCGGTATGGATGTGCACGTGTCGGGTGACGTTGCCGGTCCCCTCGTGCAGCTCGGGCGCATCTCCGCCGATTGCGTACTCGACATCCACGACCGGCTCGAGCACCTCGTACTCGACGACCACCGCGTCGGCCGCGCGGCGCGCCGTCTCCGGGTCCTCGGCCGCGACGATCGCCACCGCCTCACCGTGGTAGCGCACGATGTCCCAGGCGAGCACCGGCTGGTCTGCGTGCTCCATGCCGTAGGTCTTGGCGCCCGGCACATCCTCGTGCGTCAGCACCGACCGGACGCCCTCGATCGCCTTCGCCGGTGACGTGTCGATGCGCACGATGCGCGCGTACGGGTGCGGGCTGCGCACCGTCGCCCCATGGAGCATGCCTTCGGCCCACAGGTCGGAGGAGTACGCGAACTCGCCCTTCACCTTGGGGATCCCGTCGGGGCGTCGCGCGTTCGTGCCGACGCCGTCGCGAACGCTCTCGCGTCGCGGTTCGGCGGGGAGCAGTGGCTGGCGAGGGCCGTGCGGCGTGGTCGTCGGCACGGTCCACTTGGTGAGCGGCGTGGTCTCGGTGGTCGGGGTCATGCCTGCACGCCTCCGGTGGTCGCGACGGCCGACCCCTCGCGACGCCGCTGTGCAGCGAGCCGCACCGCGTCGAAGATCTTCTCGTACCCGGTGCAGCGGCACAGGTTGCCGCTGAGCGCCTCGCGCATCGATTCGTCCGACGGTTCCGGTTCGTGTGCGAGCAGGTGGTCGACGGCCATGATGAATCCGGGCGTGCAGAAGCCGCACTGGACGCCGCCGGCGTCCAGGAACGCCTGCTGCACGTCGCCCACGCCGCCGTCGCCCTCCCCGGAGAGCCCCTCCACCGTCTGCACGTCGCGCCCGTCTGCCTGACCAGCCTGCACCAGGCACGCGCAGACGAGCTCGCCGTCGAGCAGCACGCTGCACGAGCCACACTCGCCCTGCTCGCACGCGTTCTTGGAGCCCGGCAGCGCCAGCTCGTCGCGCAGCATGGTGAGCAGGCTCGCCCCGGGCCACACGCCTTCGGCTTCGACCGTCTGTCCGTTCACTCGCAGGGTGACCTTCACGATGTGGCTCCACTCGTTGCGCGGTGTTCGTCCCAGGCCCACTTGAGCGACCGCGCCGCCACGACCGACAGCGCGTGACGTCGGTATCGCGCGGTGCCGCGCACGTCGTCGATCGGGGACGCGGCCTCGCCGACCAGCTCACCGAAGCGCTTCGCGGTGCCGTCCGGCAGTGGGCCTGCGGATTCCCACAGACCCTCGGTCATGAAGGTCTCGCCGACGTAGGCGTGGGCCTCGGGCGCGTCGAGGATGACCGGCCCGGCCGATCCGATCCCGGTGCCGACGGTCCGTGCGTCCAGGTCGAACGCCAGGCCGAACGACGCGATCGAGATGACCATCGCGTTGCGCTGGCCGACCTTGCCGAACTGCTGCGGCCCGCGCGCCTTCGGGACGCGGACCCGGACGATCAGCTCGTCGGGCTCCAGCGCGGAGTGGCGCGGGCGGACGATGAAGTCGCGCACCGCGATCTCGCGGCAACCACGGGCACTGCTCGAGACCTCCGCGGTCGCGCCGATCGCGACCAGCACCGGGAGGGTGTCGCCGGCGGGAGACGCCGTGCCCAGGTTGCCCCCGAGCGTGCCACGCGCCCGGATCT
The DNA here is from genome assembly GCA_025964455.1 of Thermoleophilia bacterium. The sequence continues at coordinate 18,336 of JAOPYU010000040.1, forward strand.
GCGGCGAGCCGACCGTGCGTGCAGCCATGCACAGCCCTGGCGCGTCCTCCTGCAGCTCCCGCAGGATCCGCAGATACGGCATGCCGGCCCCGACCCACACGTGCCCGTCCTCCTGGGTGAGCTCGTGTAGCTCTGGCACCCGGTTGAGGTCGAGGGTCGCCTCGGGGCGGGCGCGATCGAAGTTGATGTCGACCATCAGGTCGGTGCCGCCCTGGATGGGCGTGGCCTCGGGTCGCTCCGCCTTCATGGCGAGCGCCTCGTCGAGGCTCGTCGGCTGCAGGAAGTCCACGCGTCGCTCCGGATCGGGTGTGCGGATCCCTCCCGGAGCCGCGGCGATCGATCCTACACGCGTACGCGCGCGTGGAAGCCGGGGTAGGCTCGGTGCATGGATGCATCCCTCCGCGACGTGACCCGGATCCTCGGCGAGTGGCTCGACTCCGCACGGCCCTGCGTGCTGGCCACGGTGGTGACGAGCGACGGCAGCGCGCCGCGCGGGCTGGGTGCGCGACTGGCCATCGCCGGCCGCGAGGAGTGGGTCGGCGCGCTGAGCGGCGGCTGCACCGAAGCTGCGGTGATCGCCGAGGCCGAGCGCTTGCTCGACGTGGGCGACCCCGACCACGCCGTGTTCGTCTCGTACCAGAAGGAGACGCTCGCGGACGTCGGCCCCGTGTGCGGCTCGATCCTCGGCGTGATCGTCGAGGTCGTCGACGACGTCCTCGTCGGCACGCTCGAGCGTCTCGTCGACACCGCGGGGAGCGGCACGCCAGCGGAGCTCGGGGTGACGTACTCGTGGCAGGGCGACGCGCCGGGCGACCTGGCGCAACTCGGGCTCGCCGCCGGCCTGGTCCGGGAAGCCGTCGCGCTCGAGCCGATCGCGGACCCGTCCGGCCACGCGGTCGCCCTGGTTCGTGATGACGTCGGCCTGGTGCTGCGCGAGGCGGTGCCTGCCGCGCCGCACCTGGTGCTCGGCGGCGCCGGGGACATCGCCCGCGAACTCGTGTCGCTCGCCGACCGTCTCGCGTGGCGCACCACGGTCGTCGATCCACGTGCGACGGTCCTCGGTCAGCTGGAACGCATGTGCACCCCGTCGCGGACCGTCTCGGGCTGGGCGCAGGAACACTGGAACGACCTCGCCGTCGACGCGCGCACCGCCTGCGTGGCGCTCTTCCACGAAGCGCATCACGACGAGCCGTTCCTGGCCGCCGCGCTCGCGAGCGATGCCGCCTACGTCGGCGCCGTGGGCAGTCGCCGCGTCCAGGCGGACCGACGCGCCTCGCTCGCCGCTGCCGGCGTGGGGGAGGCGCAGCTCGCCCGCCTGCAGGGCCCCGCCGGCCTCGACCTCGGCGGCAGCTCCGCCTCCGAGATCGCGCTCGCCATCGCGGCGCAGGTCGTCGCCACGTTCCACGGCCGCGACGGCGCGCCCCTGTCGGAGACCTCCGGCCCGATCCGGGCCGACTGACATGCCGACCCCGCCGCCCCCGCCCCCACGCATCCCCGTCATCGTCCTCGCCGCAGGCTCCTCGGCTCGCTTCGGCACGCTCGACAAGCTCGCCACGCCGATCGCGGGACGCCCGCTCCTTGCCTGGACGCTCGCCGCCCTGCCCCACACGCTCGCGCAGCATGATCGGATCGTCGTGGTCGGCCCCGGCTCGGGCGCCCCGGCGCGGATCGGCGCAGGTGCCGGCTGTCGCCTGGTTCGTGCGCACGACGCCGAGCGCGGGCTTCGCCACTCGATCCTCGCCGGGCTCGACGCCGTGCGCGACGAGGATCCTGAGGTCGCGGGCGCCGTGCTCCTGCTCGGCGACGACCCGCTCGTCGCCCGCCTCCTCCCGGACGTGCTCGAGGCCGCTGTCGCCGACCCGACACGCACCGTGGCCGTGCGTCGCTCGCGGTTCGTGCCACACCCCGTGTACCTCCCCCGCGCGACCTGGCCGAGCCGGGACGTGCTCTCCTCAGGACACGACCATGGCCTCCGCGACATGGTCGCCGCCCTCGATCCCACCTGGATCGACGGATCGGCGGCGCCATCGCTCGACGTCGACGTCCAGGCGGACGCCACCGAGCTCGCGCGCCTGCTCGCCCCCCGAGTTGATTAAGTCGAGTTAGTGGCCCTATGGGCGTACAAACTCGTCTAAATGCGGGGGAGGGGGCGGGGAGGGTGCGGGGGAGGGCGTCGTCAGTGAGCTGAGGAGTCCTCGCCGTCGCGTCGGCCGCCTCGTCGCTCGAGCACGCAGTCGACCTCCGCGCCGATCAGCACGATGAGCGCCGACCAGTACACGTAGAGCTGGAACACGACCAGCCCGGCGAAGGCACCGTAGATGCGACCCTGGTTGCCCCAGGTGTCCACGTACCAGCTGAATCCGAGCGCGAAGGCGGCCCATCCCACGAACGCAGCGAGGATGCCCGGCGTCAGCAGGCGGAAGCGCTGGCGATCCGCCGGCCCCCAGGCGTAGGTGGTCGCCAACCACGTGAACACGCAGACAATCACGAGAGGCCACTTGATGATCCGCCACGCGAGGAACACCCCGCTCGAACCGCCCGGTGCATCGCGGATCAGCTCACCGATCGCCGGCCCCAGCGCGACGAGCAGGCTGGCGGCGATCGCGAGCGTCGCGGTGAGCGTCGCCAGCCCGACCGACACCCCGAAGCGGTGCATGAGCCCGCGGTGCTCCTCGAGCTCGAGCGCCCGGTTGAGCGCGCTCATGATGGTCCGGAAGCCCGCGGCCCCGGACCACAGCGCCAACGCGAACGCCGCAGCGGCCGCGAGCACCAGGCTCGGGCCCGGCTCCTGCAGGTTGTCGAGCTGGTCGCGCAGCGCCTCGACCGCCTTGCCCGGCACCGCGTCGGTCTTGGCGAGCGTGCCGAGCACCTCGCCGGCGCGATCGCCCGCGTCGAGCAGGGAGAGCAGTGACAGCACGCCCAGCATGAGCGGAAACATCGCAAGCGTCGCCCGGAACGCCGTCCCTGCGGCGTAGTGGAATCCGTGGTCGTGCACGAGTCCGCGGGCGACGTCACGGCACGCGGCGCGGACCGAGCTCACGACTCTCCAGCGACGCTCGACACGTAGCTCGCGAGGGCATCGATCTCCGCATCCTCGAGGCGCGACCCGAACGCCGGCATGCCGCCCTTGCCGTTGGTGACGCGCTCGCGCACGAGCGCTTCGTCAGGCTTCGCCGAGTCGAGATTGGGTCCGACCGCCCCGTCCGTCCCGGCATCGGCGAGCGTGTGACAGCTGCCGCAGGTCTCCGTGAAGAGCGCCTTCCCGTCCGCGTCGCCGACCGAATCGTCCCCGGTCGTCGACGGGGCACTCGCCGACGAACGCTTCGCAGCGCCGCCGTCGCCGCCTCCGCCAGTTCCCCACCCCTCGGGGCGCAGGAGCACGAACAGGACGACCAGCGCGAGCACGACCACCGCAGGCATCCACCAGATGGTCCTGCCGCCATGGCGCAGGTTGTAGAAGTGCCGGATGAAGGCGCCGATCGCCATCAGGCAGAGCAGCAGGATCCACGCGTGCTCATGGGAGGTCATGAAGGTGAAGTGGCCGGCGAGCATCGTCACGAGCACCGGCAGCGTGAAGTAGTTGTTGTGCACCGAACGCCGCTTCGCCTCGATGCCGGGTGCCGGATCCGGGTCGCGGCCGGCCTCCTTGGCCCGGATCAGCTCCCAGTGCGCCGGGATGATGTTGAAGAAGACGCTGCCGGCCATGATCGTGCCGAGCATCGCGCCGACCTGCAGCCACGCCGCGCGCGGGCTGAACAGCTCGCCCGTGCCCCAGGCGGCGACGGCGATCCCCGCGATCAGCGCGAGCATGAGGGTCCGCTCGCGACCACGCAGCGCACGGCACAGGACGTCGTAGAAGACCCACGCCCCCGCGATGAGTCCTGCGCTGATCCCGACCGCGGTCCATGGCCCGATGTCAGCCACGGCCGGGTCAATCATGTACGTGCGCGCATCGAGCCAGTACAGCGCGACCAGCAGCGAGAAACCGCTCAGCCAGGTCGCGTAGGCCTCCCACTTGAACCACGCGAGGTGGTCGGGCAGCTCCGGCGGGGCGACCCGGTACTTCTTCACGTGGTAGAAGCCGCCTCCGTGGATCTCCCACAGCTCGCCGCCGACCCCATCGCGCTCGTCCTCGTAGGTCGTGGGGCGCTTGAGCGACTGGTCGAGCAGCACGAAGTAGAACGACGAGCCGATCCAGCCGATCGCCGCGATCACGTGCAGCGAGCGAATGACCAGGTCGAGCCAGTCGCGCAGGTACGGGTCCAGTGACGCGGCGAAGAGGGGTTCCATTCAGTCGATCCAACAGCATCCGACGGACTCGCGCGTGCGGGAGGTAGGATCGGGACCATGGAGACCGACGCAACACCCGTGCGGATCGCGTTCACGTCGCTGCCCGACCTCGCCTGCGAGGTGGTCGGTGGATCGGTCTGCGCCTGCAACGACGACTTCTTCGCCGCGGCGTCGAATCTCGTGAAGCGCAGCGCGCCGGTGTTCGACCCGGACGCGTTCGCGGAGACCGGCAAGGTCATGGACGGGTGGGAGAGCCAGCGTGGTCGCCGCCGCAACCGCACCGGCGGCGAGACGTGCGACGTCGCGATCGTGACGCTCGGCATGCCCGGCGAGATCGTCGGCTTCGACGTGAACACCGCCCATTTCCTTCGCAACTCCCCGCGGAGCGTCGAGCTGCACGCCGCGGAGCTGCCCGAGGGCGCCGACCCGGAGGCCGGCGACGTCGCCTGGACCCCGCTCGCCCCGCGAACGACGGTGCTTGCCGACACGCACAACCTCGTCCCGGTCGAGCCTGCGGCGCGCGGTCGGCGATTCACCCATGTGCGCCTCACCATCCACCCCGACGGCGGCGTGGCGCGGCTGCGCGTGCACGGCATCGGCATCGCCGCCCCCGGCGTGCTCGCGCCCGGCGTGGAAGCCGACCTCGCGGCAGCCAGCAACGGCGCCGTGACGATCGCCGCGAGCGACGAGTTCTACGGCGGCATCTCCAACCTGCTGCTGCCCGGGGAGAGCCAGCGCATGGACGAGGGCTGGGAGACGAGCCGCACGCGTGACCGCAGCCCGGACGAGTGGGTCGTGGTCCGGCTCGCCGCGCCCGGCACCGTGGCCCGTGCGACGGTCGACACCTCGTGGTTCAAGGGGAACGCGCCCGACACGGCTCGGCTCGAAGGCGTGCTCCTCGGCGACCGGGCGAACTCCGTCGACGTCGCGGTCGACGAGCTCGAGTGGACGGTGCTGGTCCCGGACCAGCCGGTCGGCCCGCACGCGAGCCACGAGTTCACCGCATCGCTCGACGGCCCGGTCGTCGACCACGTGCGCCTCGTCATCGAGCCCGACGGCGGCATCGCGAGGTTGCGCGTGTGGGGCACCGTGGCAGGATGATGACCATGCGCTCCCTTCGCTCCACCGTCGCCGCGTTCCTGCTCGCCCTGCTCGTCGTGGCGCCGAGCGCCGGCGCCGTGGCTGCCGACCTGCACGGCACCGTCTCGATCTCGGCGACGAACGAATACGACATCACCGGCTCCGATGGCGCCGTCGCCGGCCACGATTCGCGGCGCACCTCGGCGACCTTCGCGATCGACCGATACGTCACGATGCGGTTCCCGACCGCGCACTTCACGCCGCGCGACGTGGTCCACACGATCACCCGCTCCGATGAGCTCGGCTGCGTGCACGAGGAGACCACGGGCCTCGACACGACCCGCGATCCGGTGTTCACCACCGTCCCGCTCACGGTCGGAGGCGACGTCCAGAACCGCCTGACCGGCACTGCGGTGCTCTCACTCGGCTGGAACCGCACGTTCGACCAGCCGTTCTACCGGATCGCCTACACCAACGTGTGCGGCGAGCCGCTCGCCGAGGCTTCGTCGCGCCCGCTGTTCGAGGCCTTCGAGGCAGCCGGCTCCTTCCCCGGCGCGAAGTCGGCGGGCCCGCTGCTCCTGAAGGATCCGGTGGTGGCGAACCTGCGCTTCACGCGCGGGTTGACCGGCACCTGGCGATCGTCGGGTACCCGCACCGCCTACGATGCCGCCTCGCTGACCACGACCACGACGTCGTGGAACCTCAGTTCCCGAAATCCCAGCCCGAACTGCTCGCTCCCGGCGCGGCGGACGATGATCGGCGGACGCCCGACCGCAGTGGTCGCCGCGCTCCGGCGTGCCGGCGTGGTCCCGGTGATCACGCGCACGTCGCAACTGCGCAACGTCCCGCGCGGCCGCGTCGCGCAGGTCTCGTACATCTTCCGCGTCGTTGTCACGGCGCCGTGTGGCGCGCGAGTTGCCGTCTACGTGCGCCAGTAGGGTCGCGGTATGACCGACGCCCCGATCGACCCGTCACCCGATGCCCTGGCCGCCGTGTGCGGTTCGGCGCGGTGGGTGCGGATCATGGCGGCGCACGCGCCGTTCGCGTCGATCGACGCGGTCCACGCCGCCGCCGAGGACGCCTTCGAGGAGCTCGTCGAGGATGACTGGCTCGAGGCGTTCGCCCACCATCCCCGCATCGGGGACGTGGCCGAGCTGCGCGCGAGGTTCGCCGCCTCCGGCGCGCTGAGCGAGCGCGAGCAGGCGGGCCTTGGCGACGCGCAGGACGACGTCGTCGCCCAGCTCGCCGCGGGCAACGCGCGCTATGAGGCGAAGTTCGGCTTCGTGTTCCTGGTGCGGGCGAGCGGCAGGAGCGCGGACGAGATGCTCGAGCTGCAGCAGGCGCGGCTCGACAACACGCGCGACGAGGAGCTAGCGATCGCCGCGCAGCAGCAGCGCGAGATCACGCGCATCCGCATCGACCATACACTCGGGAGCAACGACTGACATGGGCATCAGCACGCACGTCCTGAACACCGCACTCGGTCGCCCGGCCGAGGGCATGCCCGTGACGCTCGAGCGCACCGATGGCGACAGCTGGTCCCAGGTGACCGGCGGCACGACCAACGGCGACGGTCGCGTGGGGGAGCTCGTGGCCGACGAAGCGCTCGAGATCGGCACCTACCGCATCACCTTCGGCACGGGTGGCTACTTCGCCGGACGCGGGGAGACGTCGTTCTACCCCGAGGTTCGCATCGACTTCGAGGTACACGACGCGAGCGAGCACTATCACGTGCCGCTGCTCGTGAGCCCGTGGAGCTTCTCCACGTACCGCGGGAGCTGACACCCGTGGCGCTCGATGACGTCCTCTTCGCCTCGGCCGTGGCGATGGCCGCCGCCGGCTCGCTCGTGCTCGGCGCCGTCGTCGGGCTCGTGCACGCTCCGTCGCGCCGCGTGCTCGGGATGGTGCTCGCGGTAGGAGCCGGCGCGCTGTTCAGTGCGATCACCTTCGAGCTCGTCGACGGTGCCGTCGACTCCGGCGACACGTGGCGCCTGGCCGCCGGCATGCTGCTCGGCGCCATCGTCTACGTCGGCGGCGCCCGGCTGCTCGTGGGCGGTCGCGCGGACGGTGGCGGCGACGATGCCGAGGGCGATGCGCGATCGATCGTGCTCGGCGCGACGCTCGACGGGATCCCCGAGTCGCTCGCGATCGGGGCGACGGTCGCCGCGGCCGGCGCAGGGTCCCTGCCGCTCACGCTCCCCATCGCGGTCGCGCTCTCCAACTTCCCCGAGGCGCTCGCCGCCACGACCGGGCTGCGCGCTGCCGGGCACCGCCCCTCGCGCATCCTGCTGTTGTGGCTCGGCCTCGTGCTCGCCTCGGGCGTGGCGGCGGCCGCCGGTTTCGCGGTGCTCGAGCGCGTCGACGAATCGGTGCGAGCGATCCTCGACGCATTCACGGCGGGTGCGGTACTGGCGATGCTCGCTGACACGATGATCCCCGACGCATATCGCGACGCCGGTCGCATCGCGGGCATCTGCACGGTGCTCGGGTTCATCGCCTCGGTGCTGCTCGCGTGAGCGGCGGCGACCGAGTGACACGCAGGTTCGAGGGCGCGTACGGCGCGCTCTACGACTCGATCGTCTCGCGGCCTGCGGGGCTGCGCGTGCTCGGGCTGGCCGTCGGCTCGGGGCGGGCCGCCGGATCCATCGGCCGTCTCGCCCGCGACGCCTATTCGGACGCTCGGGACGAACCGCTGCTCGACGTTCCCTGCGGCGCGCTCAGCAGCCTCGTCCATGCCTCCTCGATCGACCGGCGCGGGGAGATCGTGGGCCTCGACCTCTCACCCTCGATGCTCGCGCGGGGCCGGCGTCGCGCCGCGGACGTCGCCGCCGGATTCCCGGTGCGCCTCGTCGAGGGCGACGCGCTCGCGATGCCGTTCGACGCAGACACCTTCGGCGCCGTGCTCAGCATCAACGGCCTGCACTGCGTCACCGATCCGCAACGCATGGTCGACGAGGTGGCGCGCGTGCTGCGCCCGGGTGGCACCTTCACCTTCACGTCGCTCGTCGCCACGGGCAGCCTCCACAGTCGCACGGCGAACGCGGCGCTGGCCCGCACCCACGTGATCCCGGGAGCGCCCCCGAGCATCCGCGAGCTCGATGCGTTCCTCGAGGCCGCGGGCTTCGGAGTGTTCGAGCGCCGGGACGGGCGCGCCCTCGTCGCGCGGCGGTGCCGGCTCCGCTGACGGCTGGCGGCGGTAGGCTCGCCGGCATGGAATCGACCACGATCACGCCCACGCTCGGCGCCGACGACCTCGACGGCATCCTCGGACGCCTCGCCAACGGCAACGAGCGCTTCGCCGCGGCGTTCCCGGGGGAGAGCGAGGCGCGCCAGCCCGTCCACACCGTCTATGGCGGGGCCCAGCTGTTCAAGTCCGGCTCGACCGTGCGCATGGGCGAGCTCGCCCTCGCCTCACTCGAGCGCTACGCGCCGAACGGAAGCGTGCTCGCCGAGGCACTCGGCTGGACCGGTCGCGCCGCGAGCCAGGCCGACGTCGTCCACGAGCGGGTGGTGGAGAAGCTTCGGCGCGAGGCGGTCGAGGACTTCCGCATCGACTTCGAGGACGGCTACGGCAATCGCCCCGACGACGAGGAGGACGCCGAGGCCGCGCGCACCGCGCGCGAGGTGGCTGCCGGCATGCAGGCCGGCACGCTGCCGCCGTTCGTCGGCATCCGGGTCAAGCCGTTCAGCGCCGAGCTGCACCGTCGCGGCCTGCGAACGCTCGACATCTTCGTCTCCACGCTCGTGGAGGCGACTGGCGGAAAGCTGCCCGACGGGTTCGTCGTCACCATCCCCAAGGTCGTGATCCCCGAGCAGGCGGCTGCCGCCAACGAGGCGCTCGGCGCGCTCGAGGCCAAGCTCGGGCTGGCGACCGACAGCATCCCGATGGAGCTGATGGTCGAGACGCCCCAGTCGATCATCGACGTCGACGGCCGCATCGCGCTGCCGGCGCTCGTCGCGTGCGCCGGGCCTCGGTGTCGCGGCGTCCACTTCGGGACCTACGACTACACGGCGCTGGTCGGCGTGACGGCCGCGCTCCAGGCGATGGACCATCCCGCGTGCTCCTTCGCGCGCCACGTCATGCAGGTGTCGATGGCGCAGCGCGGCTATCTCATCAGCGACGGCGCGACGAACATCATGCCGGTCGGCCCCAACCGCGGCAGCGACCTCGCGCCGGAGCTGGAGCAGCAGAACCGCGACGTCGTGTGGGGCGCGTGGCGCACGGCGCACGGCCACATCCGCCAGTCGCTCGAGCGCGCCGTGTACCAGGGCTGGGACCTGCACCCTGCGCAGCTGCCGATCCGCTACGCGACCGTCTTCGGGTTCTTCCTCGAGGGACTCGAGGCTGCCACCGACCGGCTCAGCTCGTTCATCGACAAGGCCGGACAGGCGACCCTGCTCGGTGACGTCTTCGACGATGCCGCCACCGGTCAGGGCCTGCTCAACTCCTTCCTGCGTGCCCTCAACTCGGGCGCGATCACCGAGGCGGAGGCGACCGCCACCGGCATCACGATCGAGGAGTTCCGCGGGCGCTCGTTCCTGAAGATCGTGGAATCGCGGCGACACGCATGACCGAGACGCCCAGCAGCGCACCGAGGTATGCCCGGATGGGCGCGTCGAGGCGGCGCGGCGACGACCCGCGCCCCGACGTCGCGGTCGACCGCGACCGGATCGTGCACTCACATGCCTTCCGGCGGCTGCAGCGCAAGACCCAGATCGTCGGCGTGCACTCGATCGACTTCTTCCGCACGCGCCTGACGCACACCATCGAGTGCGCGCAGCTCGGACGAGCACTCTCGATGCGCCTGACCGACGGCTCGTGGGCCGAGGTCGTGGACGAGCAGTCCCACCTGCCCGACCTGGTCGAGGCTGCGTGCCTGGCCCATGACCTCGGGCATCCGCCGTTCGGCCACACCGGCGAGGAGGCGCTCGACCAGCTGCTGCGTGAACGCTGGGGCATGCGCTTCGAGGGCAACGCGCAGAGCTTCCGCATCGTCACGCTGCTCGAGCCCAAGAAGTACGCACGGCTCGAATCACCCGTCGGTCGGCCGCTCGGGCTGGACCTGACGCGGGCGACGCTGCGCGCGATGATGAAGTACCCGTGGCGCGAGTCCGAATCCGCCGA